>VBCZ01000180.1:2617-3630 GCA_005889025.1 Betaproteobacteria bacterium | reverse complement strand
CCATGGCGACGGTCCTGCTGCGCCCTCGCTGCCCATCGTGCCCGCGGACCTGGCCGCGCACGGATCGAGTCATCGCGTGGGAGAACTTTTCTGGTGGATCGCGCATGGCATCCCGGGGACACCGATGCCTGCATTCGCACCCGGTCTAAGCGATCCGGAAATCTGGGATCTGGTCCAGTTCGTGCGCGCACAATCGGACGCGGCCGCGGCCACGGGCCTGACACGTTCGAACGTGCGGGACGCGCACAGGAGCCGTTGTAGCTGATGCAAGGGAACCCTGTCACGCTGCTCGTGCTGTACACGCTGCCGCAGTCGCTGCCCTACCTGCGCGCAATCGCCGCCGAAGCAAGTGCCTTCAAAGCGATCGGGCTGCGCGTCATTGCCATCCCGTTGTCCGGAGCAGCAAATTCGGCCCATGTGGAACTCGGGGATGATGGCGACTTGATCGTCCCAACGGTACCTGGGGACGTGGTAAAGGCATATACGATGTTTGCGCGCCGGGACGTTGACGCTGCCAATGCCAGCCCTGTGCAGGTGGACTACCTGATCGATCGTCAGGGCTACGTTCGTGCACGCTGGATCGGCGTTGCTGATTCGCCGGCTGCCCGGGCAGCGGAAACGTTCGATCAGGCAGAGCTCCTATACCGCGAACGGGAGCGCCCGCCGCGATCCGCCGGACACGCGCACTAGGATCGCCAGAGCTCGCCGCGGCACGGCTAGGTGCGCGCAGGTCTCTCGTCGGCGCTGCGCCCTTGCAGCGCGCGAAGCAGAGTCGGAACAGGCGCGCCATCCAAACGCTTCAGCAAAAAGTACGCTACTACGCTGGCCAGCAACGCCGGTAACAGCCACAGCGCGACCGCCGCCAACGCTGGCCACAGACTCGCCCTCGGGACGCGCCCAAGCAGCGACCCAAGCTCACCGCCATTGTTCATCATCCCATGCCAGGCCGCATGGCCGACAAGAACGGAGAGAACGATTACGCCGAGCGGCGGGCCGAGCACCCAGGCAAAAAG
>VBCZ01000180.1:670-2602 GCA_005889025.1 Betaproteobacteria bacterium | reverse complement strand
GCGTCGGTCAAAAGACGACCCAGCCCGAAGCCGCCGAGCGCGCCGACCACGGCGGCAATGAGCCAGCGGCGGCGCAGAGTCGGCGCGGCGAGGTTCCCGATGGCGAGCAACATCATTGCGGCGGCGACCACGGTATTGGAGAGCAAGGGGAGCCAGCCGATCTCGACGTCGGCAAGCGCTCCCTCTGCGGCCGCCGTCAATGTCACTGCTTGCAGTGCGGCGAAAACCATGACAAGCGCCAACAAGGCGCGAAAGTTGCGGAAGGGCGCAATCAGACAAAGAAGAAACACGAAGCGATCGATCGCGAAGGCGTCGACGAAACCGGCCTTTGCGAAAAGCCACGCCGCTTCGTACCAGCGCGGCTCGAGCGGAATCCAACCCGCGTTGCCCTGCATCTCGTAGGTACGCGCCGGCCCGCTGACGGGAAGATATTCCAGCCGCAGCTTGACCCGCTGCCCGAGATCGGGTGCTGTATTCAGGCGTATCCCGATATTGGGGCGGCTCGATTGCAGCGAATATTCGAAGTGCAGGTCCAGGTAGCCCTGGGTCGAAAACAGGTCGGTGTTCGCCGGCAAGGGTGGACCCCGCAGATGCGCCAGCGCGGTCGAATAGCTTGCAAACGAGCGATCGGAAGGAAGTGCGAGTTGCAGCTCGCGTACGGTGGGCGCGAGCGTCGAACCGTCCGAATTCAGCTCGATTTGACGGCCGGTCGCGGCCGCAGCTTGCCTCAGCCGAGCGTCGATGTTGGTCAGGTCGAGATAGCCTGGGCCGCGCTTGGGCAGCGACATGCTGGCAAAAACGAGCAGCGGAACCCGGGCAAGCAGGTGGACGCGGCCATCCTCGACCTTGACAAACCCCTGCATGACGATCTCCGCCGGAAAATCGCTCCCATTGCCGAGCGCCCATTCGGGGAAGACGAGAACAGCCAGAAAGATGATCGAGCAGAAATACGCGCATAGCGGAAAACCCGCGCCGCGCGGGCGCCCTGCCGAAGGTTCAATCATGCGCCGCACTCATGAATAGATAGGCATGTTGAACGCGCTCACTTGAGCCTCCTCGGACCGTTAGAGACGCGTGCCCGGCCAGGCGCGAAACACCGTTCGGCGCGCACGCGCAATGCCTCTCGCCTCGTCCTGCATGCTGCTTCGAGTGCCGACTAATTTTACAGATGCGTTCTCTTGTGCGCTCCAGTCAACAATGGAGCGCATGTTTATTGCTTTCTCGCAACTGTTTGATGATTGTCCTAGGGGGCCAACTGTGTGAGGACGTTCCTGGACTGAAGGCGCGACGTGGCGGCGAGGTCTGGCGCGGCTCAAGAACCGCGTCGGCACGGCGGTCCCGGCCCCGATTACTTTCCGCGCCAAAGCAAATTCGCGCCCGGTAAATCCGCCGGCTCGAGAGGCGATACGACGAGCGTGGCTGCGCCTTCAGCTTTCGCCTCGGTCTTCTTGAGCGCGAAATTGTTTCCAATTTTGTTTTTAGGTCCCCCTGACACCAAAGTGATTATGATTCTCACATTGGTTCGGGTCAGAGTAGTATCGTAGAATAAAATACGGCCGACCCAAGGTGGCGGCTATATCGGACGATCGCGCCCGAAACGCTCAGAGTAGGCTTCAATAAATCATAAGACGTGCGCCGTAGCTTGAAGAGACGTTGAAGTAGATCGACCCTAAGGTTCTCGACCTTAATTCGCAGGAGGAGGATTTCATGATAGTCACACGCTATGGCTATGCAGCCATGCTGGCGCTCGTCGGCAGCCTTTGGATCACCGAAGCAGCGGCGGTCAATCCGCCGTTGATGGCAGTCGATCCGAACTGGCCCAAGCCGTTGCCTAATGCTTGGGTAACCGGGCAGGTCGGCGGCACCTGCATCGACTCGCAGGACCACGTCTTTATAGTGACCCGTGGCTTTCAAACCGGCGGCCTGACGTCG
>VBCZ01000180.1:0-486 GCA_005889025.1 Betaproteobacteria bacterium | reverse complement strand
GTTTGGATCGGCGGCAATGGGGATGGCGTCATACAGAAGTATTCCCACGACGGCAGCACCCTGCTGCTGCAAATCGGGCAGAAATTTAAGTGTGACAGTGGCACGAGTACTGACGTAGCTCCTGACCCTGATACGCCAATTCCGTGTAGTGGAACGGGGGGAGGCAATGTCTCGAGGACCGGCATGAGCCACAAGTATCTCAACCTTCCGGCGGCCATTGCGGTCGACCCCAACCCGGACCCGATCACCGGTCAGCCAGGCAGCATCTACATCGCCGATGGCTACGGCAACCATCGCGTGGTCGTCTTCGATGCGAACGGCAATTATCTGCGCCAGATGGGCAGCGTGGGCACGGGCCCCGATCAGTTCACCGTCGGCGATGGCGGCCATCCGCATTGCGTCAGGCTAGGCAGTGATCAGCTCGTCTACGCCTGCGATCGAGGCCAGAACAAGATCAACGTTTATCGAAGAGACGGCACGTTCGTA
>VBCZ01000179.1 GCA_005889025.1 Betaproteobacteria bacterium | reverse complement strand
TGCGGGCGATGGCGCAAAGTCCTGTTGCTTGCTGTGAACGATAAACTTCATGACCTCGCTCGAATTGACACTCCACGTGCCGGAGCAGCGGAGCAAGCGGTCACGCTTATCCCATCGCCAATACGCTCCACAATCCCAGCCGAAGGTCTCGCACACCATTTCTATGATCCTCGGCATGGCATCGTCGATCGTCTCGGATTCGGCCGTCACGCGAGTTACCTTGTGCTCCAGCGCCTGACGGTGCTCGAGTTGCTTGCGCTCGTTGATGTCCATGAACGTGCCGCGCAACAATGCGGTGCGTCCGTTTTCGCCGATCACGGGTTCAGCCACCGCTTGCACCCAGCAAGTGCTGCCTGCCATCGACACGATCCGAAATTGGCTTTCGCAACGGCGGCCGTCGCGAAGCGCGGTATTGATCAGCGCGTTGTAGTGATAGTGATCTTCCAAATGGATAAGCTGCAGGAAGGCGTCACCCGACAGGGCCGCGCCTGCGGCATCAACGCCGAAGATGCGGTACGTCCCCAGTGACCACTCTGTAACGCCGGTGGCAGGGTCGAATGTCCAGCTTCCTAGGCGCGCGATGCGCTGCGCTTCGGCGAGATTGGCTTCGCTCGCCTTGACCAGTTGCAGTGATCGGTGCTGCTGCGCGTTGCTTTTGCGGAGCTGCGTGCGAAGCTCGCTGATATGCGCACCCATGAAGGCGAACCATGGGAACGTGATCGCGAGCGCCAGCCATTGCAGGATCTCCAGAGGCAGGTCCATTGTCGCCGGCTTGAATTGCCACTGGAGAACGATCACCGCTCCATAGCCCGCCAGAATGAACACCGCGTAGATCAATAACGGCCTGGTCTTGAGGCGCAGGATGCCAAATAGATAAGCCATCAGAAGCAGGATCAGGAAGGCGCCGTGCCCGGAATTCGCCGAATACATCGCGTACAGGACGATGAGCGTTGCGGTCAGCATCTGCGGTTCCGTGAGACTGGGATCGCGCAGTTTCAGATTCAGCCCGGAGCGGAACACGATGTAGAAGACGACGATGGCGAGGACGATGAGCGCGGAGATCTCAACAAACGCTGCTTTGCCGATAACGCCCTGCACCTGACATGCAAACAGCAGAGCGATCGCCAGAAGCGAGGTCCCCGCTGCCGCGAAGTAGCGGCGCAATCTCAAGGTCTGTTTCGGACCCTGCGTGGAACTGAAAATGAGGCGTGCCATGACAGCTCCGAGTACGCCTTGAGGCGAACCGTGCGCGCGCACGGCCACGTCATCCGCGATGGCGGATCCGCCTGGACAAATTCCGGCAGACGGTTGCGGAAGGTTGGGGTTCGAGATGTTCACGGGATGGCCGGGTGGATCACTTGCAATGGCGTCGGACAAATTTCGTCCGATTGTGGCGTAATGGAGCGCCTGGCATTTCCTCGGGCGTCCATCGGACGCTTTGCGGGCGGCTCAGCGGTCGATGACTGACCATGAAGAGGCGCAAAGTCAATGGCTTAGGTATTTGATACTGGGGCTCCTTGCGATGACAAAGTTGGCGAGATCAACCAGCCGCAAGATATATGCCATTGAATGACATTGACATGCCACGCATTGGGAGAAATTCGCAATCCACCACGCCCCGGGATTGCCAATGAGCTCTTGGGATGGTTACCGCGGGTCTCGGCCCACCAGCGACCGATCGTGCTCACCGGACACGCAGGCCACTTACGCAGGCGCAGCTCGAACGAAAGCCACCGGGACTCTCGAGCGGTCGAGCCGCGCACACCGGGCGCTCAGTGATCGATCACGCCTTCCCGTCAATCGGCGCGAAAGCCGCCGCCCGAGCGAAGAATTGACTCGCCGCCGTCCCCCGGAGCACAGTAACGTGCGCAGGACAATTCCGTTTCACCCCATCGCAGGGAGATCACCATGAAATTCCGGCTGTTTCATCTTTCACTTCTTTTTTCTTTCGCCGTGCATGGCCTCGCGCAGGCGCATGAAGCGGATTCCCAAACCGGTCCGCTAGGCAAGGTGTCGTTCCCGACCAGTTGCAATCCGAAAGTGCAGCCGGCTTTCGAGCGAGCCGTGGCCATGCTGCATTCCTTCTGGTACTCGGCCGGGGAGAAGGCCTTCAGTGACGTGCTCAAGGATGATCCGCAATGCGCGATCACGACGTGGGGGATCGCTTCGATACTCATGTCGAATCCGCTGGCAGGGCAGGGCGCGTCGCCCAAGGGGGCCGAGCAGGCGCAGGCGGCGATCGACGAGGGACGCCGCATCGGTGCGAAGACCGAGCGCGAGCGCGACTATATCGAAGCCGTCGCGGCCTACTACAAGGACTTCGCGACGCGCCCGGAGAAAGAGCGCCAGGCTTCGCGCGCCAAGGCGTACGAAGGGCTGGCCCAACGTTACCCCACGGACGACGAAGCGCAGATCTTCTACGCGCTCTACCTCGCCGGGACGCAGACGCAAGCCGACCAGAGCTATGCGGCCTACCTCAAAGCGGCCGCCATCCTCGAGGAGGAATTCAAGAAGTATCCCGACCATCCCGGCGTCGCCCACTACCTCATCCACAGCTATGACGCTCCGCCCATCGCCGACAAGGGACTCACCGCCGCGCGCCGCTATGCGACCATCGCGCCCGACGCGCCGCACGCGTTGCACATGCCCTCGCACATCTTCACCCGCGTGGGCTCCTGGCAGGAGTCCGCCGCCACGAATTTGCGCTCGA
>VBCZ01000184.1 GCA_005889025.1 Betaproteobacteria bacterium | reverse complement strand
CTGCTCGTGCAGCACCAGTCGGGCCTGAAACTCCTGCAGCGCACTCTTTTGTATCGGCACTTCCTCGATCTCCAAACCCAACGCCACCTTCCACCGCAAGTCGTATTTTGTCCGCTCGACGGCCTCTACAAAACTCACACTGTCATATGCCTATAGCGCTCCGCTAAATTGATGGGCTTCTGCTCAGATAATTAATTCACCACAGCTGACCCCAACATTAGGTGACCCAACATTTGTGAAGCGGCGCCTCATCCAGTTCCTTTCCAAGAAGAGGTGGTCACGCCCGAGTGATGTCTGGGGCAAGTCGGACAGCGAGGGGAAAAAGGGAAAGCGGTGGTAATCCTGAAAAAAGAAAATCCTCGCCGCTACCCTCTCGACACCGAAGCATCGATCGGGTAGGACAAGGATGCGTGTTTTCAGAAAACATCAGCATCATAAGCGAGACTCTGGGTTTCTAGTAATCAAAATCCAGGAGCGTTTTCAGTTCTGCCGGGATTGGTACCGCACGGGCGAGGTGCGGGCAATGGTGGAGCAATACTACGTCGTGTTGCGGACCGTCCTGAGAGCCAGAACTGAGCTGCGCCGATGTGTGACCCGGTGCCGACATTGCCGGATTTTCTTCCTGACGCATCCACGAAACGGGGGGCGCCGCGATCTGCGCTGTCCGTTTGGATGCAAGGAGGCGCACCGCAAGCGGTGTTCAACCCAGCGCAGTGTCGAGTACTACGGCACTGAAGAAGGCAAGACCAAGAAAAAGATTCAGAACGGCAAGCGAAGCCACGGAGAAGCGCGGGCCGATCACAATCCGCAATTCCTGAGTGCTCCGCAACTGGAGCGCGATGGGGTTCGGTTGGACGCGGCGACAGTCGGCTATGTGCGGATG
Source organism: Betaproteobacteria bacterium (assembly GCA_005889025.1). Lineage (GTDB taxonomy): Bacteria > Pseudomonadota > Gammaproteobacteria > Burkholderiales > Casimicrobiaceae > PALSA-1003. Next base: position 7,704 of record VBCZ01000184.1, on the reverse strand, counting down.
GTAACCAGTCTGATCGAAGCGCGACGAGTGAGCGAAGAAGAGATCGTCGAGATGTTGGTGCGAACGATGAGACAACACAGCATCGCACGACGCCGAAGGATGGACTATGTTCTGGCCTACTTGAAGAAAAACGCTCCGTAGAGCTAGCGATGGGACAAGAAGTAGAACTTTCGGCATTGGATCTGAGGTACCAGAGTTATCGGATGAAGAATCCGGCTCTGGAAGCGCGGTTGCTCGCCTCGATCGCAGGGCGAGGCATCGAAGAACCTCTGGAGGGCGTGGATCGAGCCGATGGGAACATCTTGCTCAACGGTTTTAAGCGGTACCGATGTGCATCGAAGTTGGGAATCCGGGTAGTGCCGTATGCATCCCTGGGAGAAGACGAAGCGTCAGGAATCCTCAACCTGCTGCGGATTTCCAATGACCGATCGCTGACGATTCTGGAGCAGGCTCGATTTATCGACGAACTGCGGCAGTTTGATCAGATGAGCGTGGCCGATATCGCCGACGAGTTATCGCGGAGTAAAGCTTGGGTGAGCATCCGGCTGGGGCTGATCGGCGAGATGAGCGAAGCAGTGCGCGAGAGGATCTTCAGCGGCGACTTTCCGGTCTATCCCTACATGTATACCCTGCGGCAGTTCATGCGCATGAACGGGGTAAAAAAACAGGACATTGAAGACTTTGTCGTGGCCCTCAGCGGAAAAAAGCTCAGCGTGCGCGAGATTGAACAACTGGCCCATGGATATTTTCGAGGGCCAGCATCGTTTCGCGAGGCGATCCGCGAAGGACACACGGCGCTGGTGCTGGACCGGATGGGGCAAGTGCCCGAGGACGCGGATGGCTCGACGGAGTTTGAACGGGTGCTGCTGAAGGACCTGGAGATCACGCACAAGTACATGCAACGCGTCATGGGCAAGAGCGAGGACCGGCGATTGAAGACCCGAGCGTTTTTGGCGCAGGCGCATCTGTTGACGGCCGGAATCTTGAGTCAGTGGCGAGTGTTTTTCGAAGTGATGAGGAAACTGCATGATCGATGCGGACAAGCGCAAGGCGGTGTTCCTACTCCATCAGGAGGGGATCGGCCGCAACCAGATCGCGCGCCAGCTCCGGATGAGCCCGAACACGGTTCGAGTGATCATCGAACAACAAGGCGAGATGCCCCTTCGCTCGCGCTCCGACAAGATCGAGATTGATGTGGAGCTATTGAAGCGGCTTTACCAGGAGTGCGACGGATTTGCTCAGCGCGTGCACGAGAAACTGATCGAAGAGGAACATGTCTCGATCCAGTACTCCACATTGACGCGCTTGCTGCGCCAGTTGGGCATGAGCCGAAGCGAGGAGCCGCGATGCGATCGCGTTCCGGATGAACCTGGCGCCGAGATGCAACACGACACGTCGCCATATTCGGTTCTGCTGGGCGATACCCGAGCGAACGTGATCGCCAGCCTGCTGTACTTGCGCTACTCGAAGCGACGGTACTTGAGATTTTATCGGGTGTTCAACCGCTTCCGGATGAAGTGCTTCTTCGATGAGGCTCTGAAGTTTTGGGAACACGCCGCTCCCGTCTGCATTATCGACAACACGAACCTGGCGCGTCTGCGAGGAACGGGCAAGGATGCGGTGATTGTGCCGGAGATGGAAGCCTTCGCCAAGCAATACGGATTCCGGTTCGTTTGTCATGAAAAGGGTCACCCCAACCGCAAGGCCGGCGAGGAACGCAGCTTTTGGACGGTGGAGACGAACTTTTTGCCGGGACGCCATTTTGAAAGCCTCGAAGATCTAAACCAGCAAGGCTTCCAGTGGGCGACCGTTCGCATGGAGCATCGGCCTGTGGCCAAGACACGACTGATTCCGGCCAAAGCCTTCGAGCATGAACAGCAGTTTCTGGTGAAGCTGCCCACCCATCTTCCTTCGCCGTACCTGCTTCATGAACGGGAAACGGACCAGTATGGTTACGCGGCCTTCGGCGGCAACTATTACTGGGTGCCAGGGACGGACCGCGATGAGGTGAAGGTTTTCGAATACAGCGATCGCTTGAAGATCTACCAACACCGCCAATGTCTGGTGGAGTATCGACTGCCTGCCGATGGTATCACTAACGCGCTGATCAGCCCGGAGGGACTGCCCAAACCTCCTCGCCAGCCGAAGAATCGCAAAAGACCAACCCAGGAGGAGGAGAAGCGATTGCGCGCCATATCGGATGCGGTGGACCGTTACCTGAAGTTCGCTCTTCAAGCCGGCGTGCAGCGGCACCGGTTCCTGCGCGAGTTATTTGCTCTGTCGTGCCGGATGACTCGCTCGGTGTTCATACAGACCATCGAACGCGCGCTGCGCTATCAGATCACCGATATCGATACGCTCCAGCGCATCGCGCGTTTGTGTGTGAGCCAGGACGATCGTCCGCTCCCCGGCGCAGACGTCGATGAGTGTTTCCGCCAGCGCGACGCCTACCAGCAAGGCAGCTTGACCGATGCCCCGGATTTTTCACTCTACGACAAGATGCTCGAAGACAACGAGGATGATGATGGATGACGAGTTGACCAAGACATTGAAGTATCTTCGGCTATCGGGCCTGTTGGCTCATTGGGATGAATACTTAGCTGTAGCCCAGAAGCAACGTTTTTCTCATGTCCGGCTGCTGCGGTATGTCTTCGAGGAAGAGTTCAAGATCCGTAGCGAGAATGCGCGCAAGCTGCGGCTCGCCCGCGCCAGTATTCCAGAGTTGTTCCGGATGGAGACCTTCCCCTTCGACCAGCAGCCGAAGCTGGACAGAAAACGCATCCTGTCGCTATACGATGCCTTCGATTACATCACCAAGAGTCAAAATTTAATTTGGGTCGGCCCCACCGGATGCGGCAAGACTGGATTGGCAACCAGCTTCCTGGTCCAGGCGATCCAGCGTGGATACACGGGCCGCTACGTTCTGTTTGCCGAACTGCTTGCGGATCTGTTTCGATCCGCCGCGGACCATTCCGAACAGCAAGTCCTCAAGCGATACCTCTCCTACGATTCTTTACTCATTGACGAAGTCGGTTATGTCGAAGTCGAACCCGTTCAAGTGGGTCTGTTCTTCACTCTTATGCACAAACGACACCGCCGAAGGCCGACATTGATCACGTCCAACTTAGGCTTTAGCGAATGGCGTTCGTTTCTGAAGAACGATCACCTGACCGCCGCCCTCATTGACCGCCTCACCGAGAACAGCCACGTCATCAATATGAAACATTGCGTCAGCCTTCGACCGAAGCTCGCCACCGACTCATGACCTCGGATGAGATTCGCGACCGGCTCCACCAACTCCGCGCCATTCCGCTGGAATCCGTGCTGCTCGCAACCGGCGGCAACCGCGACCCCCAGGATAAGGCCAAGTGGCACACCTCTAAGGGCGCGATCTCCGTCACCGGCATGAAGTTCATGAACTGGAATCAGGGCCGCGGCGGCGGTGGCGCCATCGATTTAGCGATGCACCTGAACGGTCTGGACTTCAAGGCCGCCGTCGACTGGCTCCACCGCCGCTTTCCGCTTCGGGATTATTCCCCATCGCTGCCGCCTGTGCGCTCTTTGACATTGCCGCCGCCCGATCCGAGCAAACTCCGCATCGTGAAGCAGTACCTCGTCCATGACCGTGGCATCACACCATCTCTGGTTGACTCTCTTGTCGCCTCCGGCAGACTCTATGCCGACACGCGCGGCAATGCCGTTTTCCTACTACTCGGAAAAGAAAACGGGCCTGTCGGCGCAGAACTGCGCGGCACGGGACCGGCATGCTGGCGCGGTATGGCGCCGGGTTCCCAAAAAGATCTCGGCTACTTCTTCATCCACGCTCCGAAGGCGACGATGATCGTGCTCTGCGAATCCGCCATTGACGCCATCAGTTGCTTTCTGCTGCATCCGTCTTCTCTGTGTGTATCCACATCCGGAGCTCGGCCCAATCCCCGCTGGCTTCCCGCATTCCTGTCTCAAGGCGTTCCCGTCTACTGCGGCTTCGATGCCGACTCCACCGGTGACGCCATGGCTCAGCAAATGATCGCATTCTATCCAGCTGTCCGCCGTCTCCGCCCTCCCGCGCACGACTGGAATGATGTTCTCAAATACCATTCCACTCTCGACCTGTCGCGAAACGCCTAAACCTTCGCTCTCCAAGCAAACCCATCCACGGCTTTCGCGACGATGACAAACCGATCACTACTTGGAATGAAAAATCTCCACTACATGTTCTAACGGCTGGATCAATTTACCTGAGCAGGACGAATCAATTTAGCGGAGCGCTGTAGATATTCGCTTTGTTGATGATCAGCGGCGGGCCGAGAATGATTTCGCTGCCGCGTACTTCAAGCGGGCCGAGCCGTCCGGCTTGAATCGACTTCGTACCTGCCGGCAGTTTATTCTGCGTCAGAAGGACACTTGCATAGGCTGTTAGGTATCCCAAATCATGCGTACTCCAGAGCACAACAGTTTGCACAGTTCCGTCGTGCTTTGCGTCGGGCCTGACGAACGGCTTCACCTGATCCTGGTACAGCCGGCGCCGAGATCGCCATGATAAGTTTCACGGCCGGGTATGCTTTCAGAATCGTCTGAGTCTCCACGAACGCTTTGTCGCGATCGTCGTCGCTGGGACGGATCGTTGCAAGCTTCAAATCGGGATACTTGTCCAGACGCTTTTTGATAAACGCGATCCACTCGTTCTGATTTGCAGCGGTCAATGCACCTGTGATGATCGCGAAATCCCCTTTGCCGCCGAGTAGCCGTGCTGCTTCATCGGTCAATGTATTGGCTATTGCTTCGGATGTGGCCTGATTCGCGAAAAACTCCCTGGCGTCAGGTTCGGCATCGGCATCCCAAGTAAGAACGTGAATTCCACGCTCGCGCGCTTTACGCAGAACTGTGGAGATACCGCCCTTGTTTTCGACGGCAACTGCGATCGCATCGACACGACGTGTGATCCAATTCTCGATCAACTCATTCTGCTTCGCCGCTTCAAGTCCCGTCGGTCCATCCCAAATCAGATCGACGCCTAATTCGCTCGCAGCGACTTCAGCTCCCACACGAGCGCTGACGAAGTATGGATCGCCTTTGGCTTTTGGCATTATGGCAATCACCGGTCGATGAGTGACAACCGCGGGACCGCCGCCAAGCGAATGCACGAGCCACACATTCGTGCCGGCAATAACGATTGCAGCCATCAGGATAGTTGCGCAGATCACGGCGATCTGGCCGTTTTTCACCTGGACTTCCTCGAAGATAGCCCCATACGACTTTCGTTCGGACACTCGCCCCCACTTCTCCAGGCTGATGACGAATATCAAAACCGCTCCGGTCAGGAGGCCGGTCAACTCGGATGGCAACGCGGCAAGATGCAATCCATTCTGCAATACCGATAGCGCTAACAATCCAAGCAACGTGCCCCACAGATTCCCGCGGCCTCCGAAGACCGATGTTCCTCCCAACACAACGGCCGTTATTGCATCCAATTCGTAACCCGTGCCTGCATCGGAACGCGCTTGGCCGACGTGCGCAACGTAAATAATCGCGGCGACAGCGGAAATCAAGCCAGAGAGGACATAGACGGCACTGATCCGTTTAGCGACGGGTATACCTGCATAACGCGCGCCCGCTGGGTTAAAGCCGATCGCATACCAGGCGCGGCCGATGACCGACCGATGCAAGAGGACAAAATATGCGGCAAATATCGGCACAAAGATGCACAGTTGAACCGGAAGGATTCCGCCGATGTAGCCCTGTCCGAGAATCAAAAACGACTTTGGAAACTCCGTGTAGTTGACCGCTGCGCGAGTGATCCCTTCGGCAATCCCGCGGAACAATGAGAATGAGCCCAAGGTCACAATGAGTGGAGGAAGATTCAGACGCGCGATGAGCAGCGCATTCAAACTCCCGCCGGCGAATCCCAACAGCAGTGCGACGAATGCCGCGGCGGGAATCGGCAAATTCCAATCGTGCCACATCGCACCGAACACAACGGCTGCCAGTCCCATCATCGAACCGACCGATAGATCGATGCCGCCTGCTTCGAAGAAATTGCCAACGGTTAAAAAGTTTTCGCCGATTGCGGCGAATATGGCGACTTCCGCAAGCAGCGCCGCAACGAGGATCCAGGTTCCGGCTGGAACGATGCGCGCAGCTGTGTGCTTATGCGCGGCCTGCAACGAGATTTGCATATTTCCCCGAATGCGCGCGAATTGCATCAACGATAACGGCCAGCAAGATGATTCCGCCCTGAATCGCTCTTTCCCAATAGGCGCTCACGCCTATGAACGTCAACGCCGGACCAATCATTCCCAACAACACGACGCCAAGAAGTGTGCCGCCGACTGTTCCAAGGCCTCCCGTAATCGCCGTGCCGCCGAGAACGACTGCAGCGATGACTTTCATCTCGAGACCAATTCCCGCGTTACTAGGAATCTGATTGAAGCGGACAGAATTGAGAACCGCAGCGAATCCAGTAAGAGCGCCAGTGATGACAAATACGGAAAAAGTCACTGACGGCGTGTCGAAACCGGCCAGCCGTGCGGCTTCGGGATTCGATCCTGTGGCATAGACAGCGCGGCCGGCGCCGGAATTGCGCAGGCCCCATCCAAGCAGGACGACAAGGAACAAGACCGACGACATCGCCATGAATGGATAGGCGGCCTGACTGAGGCCCAGCCACTGAAAACTCGGAGGCAGATCCTGCACCCACGCACCCTGCGTTCGCCACCGAAGTCCATCGCGCAGCGCAACCATACTCGCCAGAGTGACGACGATCGAGGGAATGCGCACATATGCGACCAATGCACCATTCGCCGCACCAATCATTGCGCCGATCAGGCACACCGCTAGTGCCATCGGCGCGACTGATAATCCCGACTTGGCAAACACGCCTGCAGTAACACTGCAAACCGCAAACGTCGAACCCACAGAGATATCGATCTGGCTTGTCAAGATAAGCAATGTCATTCCCAGCGCAACAACGAGCACAGGAATATTCGCCAGGAACAGATCGCTCAAATTTTCGCGTTCAAAGTACTTCGGAGTTGCGAGGGCAAGAACAAATGCCAGTGCCGCGATAGCGATTGCCACAGAGATTTCACGGCGATGGCTTTTGAAAATCATTCGACGTGTACCGTCTCCGTGTGCCCCAACGCGAGAGACAAAATGTGTTGCTGAGTGGCTTCCTGCCGGGAGAGAACCCCGGTCACGGCGCCGCGATGCATGACAGCGATTCTGTCGGACATGCCGAGAATTTCAGGCAGCTCCGATGAAATCATAATGATGGCAACACCACGTTCGGCGAGTTCAATCATGAGGCGGTGAATTTCGGATTTCGAGCCGACGTCTACTCCCTGCGTCGGCTCATCCAGAATGAGAACCGTTGGATTCGTGGCCAGCCATCGAGCAAGCGAAACCTTCTGCTGATTGCCGCCGGAGAGCGTTTGCAACTCGGCATATAACGAAGGCGTCTTTATGGCAAATTGAGTCACGTAACGTTCGGCGAGATCGCTTTCACGTTTCGAATTGATCAACCCCAAGCGCGACACTGCCGTCAACCTGGCAAGACTCGTATTTGCGGTAATCGCCATTTCGAGAATGACTCCATGCCGGCGCCGGTCTTCGGGCACGTAAGCGATGCCGGAACGAATAGCATCCGGGGGCGATGAAACTCGCGCCAGATTGCCTCGCAACAAAATTTCTCCTTCATCCGCAGGA
>VBCZ01000183.1:3132-9975 GCA_005889025.1 Betaproteobacteria bacterium | reverse complement strand
ACCCGCCGCCGGCTTCCTTGCCATATCCCGATTTCTGCAGAAGCGGCCACGCGACCGCCCCGATGGTGACGGTTGTGGCGACGCCAGAGCCCGACGGCCCGCCGAGCAGAAACGACGCCATGACCACTGCGCGCCCCGCGCTCGACGGCTTTCCGCCCATCGACGCAAAAGAGAAATCGATGAAGAATTTCCCCGCACCGGAATACTGGAGCACGGCGCCGTAGATCGTGAACAGGATAATCAGTGTCGAAGAGACCTCCACCGCCGTGCCGAAGATGCCTTCGAGCGTCATGTACAGGTGCCCCACGAGACGGGGTATCTCGTATCCCTTGTGCGTCCAGGGCGGCGGCAGATACGGGCCGAATAGCGCATAACTCACGAAGAGCAGAACGACAAACGGCAGGATCCATGTCGAGCTGCGCCTGCAGCCTTCGAGGATCAGCACGATGAGCGCGATGCCGAAAACCTGATCGAGGAGCGTCGGCGCTGTCGCGCGGTCCCCCAGCTCGTCACCCCAGTACAGGATGTAGCCGATGACCGCCACGGACACCAGAGCGAAAATGACGTCCCACCACATCAACCGGTGACGGAAGCGCTTCAGGGTGGGGAACAGCAGGAAGACGAGCCCCAGCGCGAAGGCGACGTGCACCGGCCGCAAAACATACGCGGGCACGATGCGCACGGCGGCATACAAATGGAAGACCGACATCACGACCGCAAGCCCGGTCATGACGACTGCGAGCGTGCCTTTGTAGCGGTTGAGCGCGCCCTCTTCTTCTTCGATGAACTCCTCGAGGCGCTTCTTCTGCTCCTCGGTGAGCGGCGCCTCCTGCGCGATCGTCTTGCCGTCGTCGATTATCGCGAGTTTATCGGTGTCAGCCATGTAACCCCGTCAGGTCGCCCTAATGATACAAACAAAAAACCCCGCCGGCGTGGGGCAGGGTTTCGAACTCGCGTTCCCTTCGGGAGGGAGGTCAGTGAAGTACTTGATCGCGCCCGGATGGAACGGGATCGGGGAAGCCGCTTGTTTTTGCAGCTCGAGCTTGAAGTTCTCCGCCTCCTTATGCACCGCGATCAGCTCGCTGCGGTGATCGAATACCGCCTTCACGATGTTGTATGCGACCTGATCGCTCATGCTCTCGTGCGTGATGAGGATATTCATGACCGTCGCCTGCTTGTTGTCGGCGGTCATGCCGCTGTACGTCGACTTCGGGATCGTGTCTTCGACGTAGAGATTGCCGTATTTCTTGTTCATCGCGGGCACGAGATTCGCGTGGTCGATCATCTTGATCTTGACGCCCGGCGTCGCGGCGAGATCGGTCACCGAAGCCGTGGGCAGCCCGCCGACCCAGAAGAACGCGTCGATCTTCCTGTCCTTGATCGCGTTGACCGATTCCGCGACGCCAAGGCGCTCACGCGTCATATCCTTGTCCTTGTCGAGCCCGGCTGCTTCGATCACGCGGAAGGCCATCACCTCCGTCGCGCTCCCCGGTGAACCGGTGGAAACGCGTTTGCCCTTGAGATCGTTGATCGTGTTGACGCCAGTACCTTCGATACTCACGACGTGCATGCGGTTCGGATACAGGATCATGAGAGTTCGCAGCGGTACCTTCGTCCCCTTGAATTTATCCTCGCCGCGGTAAGCGTCCAGGCTCGCATCGGTCATCGCGAAAGCAATGTAAGGCTTTCCAGTGTTGATCAGCTTCAGGTTATCGACCGAGCCGCCGGTCACCTCGGCGGTCGCCTGCATGCCGGGCACGTATTTGGACAGCACGTTGGCCATGCCGCCGCCGAGCGGATAGTACACACCGCCGGTGCCACCGGTGGCGATCGACAGATTGATTTTTTCCTGTGCGACGGCCGGTGCGGCGGCGAGAACGGCGGCCATGACAAGAAACGCTTTGAGCGCGCGATTGCGCATGTGTTATCTCCTCGTTTGGTTGCGGGTTTCCGGACTTGGGTTAGCCGAAGAACGCGCAATGCAGCGGGTTTGTTGACAGAGGGAAGACGGCTCCTCGGCCGTACACTGCCGGTGCCGCGGGTCGACATCCAAACCGGGATGGCCTGCGCGAATGCGAGCATTGCGCCAAATGCGATCGCGCCGAGCGCCAAGCCGGAAAATCTTCTTAATCCCCTCCTCCAGACGGATTTTAGCGCGCCGATCAGAGGCGGCGTCGTCATTCGGCTACGAGCACCCGGTCGTGTGCTGGCGCCTGCATTTGCAGACGAACGCTAAGCTGCCGCGGCAAGCGACGCATCGCGCGATACTCGCTTATCCAGCGCGCTGACGTGCACCGGAAATGCGCCCAGCTTCCGATCGAGAAAATAGTTGCGCAGCGTCCGGCCGATCGTTCGGAAGGCCAGCTCATTCCAGGGAGTTTCATCCTCTCGCAACAATCGCACCTCGAGGCTTTCGGTGCCCGGGCCGAAGTCGAGATCGAGCAGGCGGGCGCGAAACATCATGTAGACCTGGCTGATGTGCGGCAGGCTGATCACCGTGTAGAGCTCACCGATTTCCACCCGCGCGTTCGCCTCCTCGAGTGTCTCGCGCAGCGCTCCGGCGACAAGCGTCTCGCCGTTTTCGAGGAATCCCGCGGGCAATGTCCACAGCCCGAGTCTGGGTTCGATCGCGCGCTTGCAAAGCAGGATCCGGTCCTGCCATTCGGGGAGGCAGCCAACGACGATCTTCGGATTCACGTAGTGGATGGTGCCGCAGACCTCGCAGACGTGGCGCGGCAGCGCATCCCCCTCCGGGATGCGAAAACGCAGCGTCGACGACCCGCAATGACTGCAAAATTTCACTATCTAGGCTTTGATGAAGTTCTCACGATAGTACTTGAGCTCGTCGATCGATTCGTAGATGTCGGCAAGCGCTTCATGCTTGCCCTGCTTCACCCATCCCTTGGCGACGTCGGGCTGCCAGCGCTTGCACAACTCCTTGAGCGTCGATACGTCGAGGTTGCGGTAGTGGAAGTAGTCTTCGAGCTGAGGCATCCAGCGGGCGAGAAACCGGCGATCCTGGCAAATCGAGCTTCCGCACATGGGCGATACTTTCGGCGGCACGTACTCGCGCAGGAACGCGACCATACGCTGCTCGACCGCCGCTTCGTCCAGCATCGATGCCTTCACCTTGTCGACCAGGCCCGAGCGTGCGTGAGTCGACTGGTTCCACGAGTCCATGCCGGTCAGCGTTTCGATATCCTGATGCACGACAAGCACTTCGGCTTCCGCAACGGTAGCGAGCATTGCGTCGGTGATGACCAGGGCAACCTCGATGATGCGGTCAGACTCCGGCTTGAGGCCGGTCATCTCCATGTCGATCCAGATCAGGCGCGCGGCGTCCTGGGGCATGATTGAGATAGCGTAAAATAGAAGCCTATTCTCGCATAAGGTCCGTTCCACGCTCGCGTATGCCCGATTCCACCACGCTCTTCACTTCCATTTTCATCGTCGCGCTCGTCTTTTGCGTCGGCATGCAGCTCTGGCTTGCGCTCCGGCAGGTGCGCCATGTCGAGTTGCATCGCTGCGAAGTGCCGCCGCACTTTGCGGACCGCATCACTCTCCCCGCCCATCGCAAGGCGGCCGATTACACCATCGCGCGAACGCGACTTTCGATGGTCGATACGATTCAAGATGCCGTCGTCCTGCTGGCACTGACGCTGGGTGGTGGGATCGCCGCGATCACGGCGTGGAGCGCAGGCCTTCCGGCGAGCTCGCTATGGCGGGATGTCGCGCTCGTCGTCGCGGTCACGCTCATTACCGGCGTGATCGCATTGCCGCTGTCGTGGTATCGAACGTTCGTGATCGAGCAGCGCTTCGGTTTCAACCGCATGACGTTCGGGCTTTGGGCGCTCGACCTTGCCAAAGGCGCGCTGATCGCAGCGATTCTGGGAATTCCTCTCGTCACCCTGGTTCTGTGGCTGATGACGCAAGCCGGCGCGCTGTGGTGGTTTTATACCTGGATTGCGTGGATCGCGTTTCAATTGCTCGTCCTGATGCTCTATCCGACCCTGATCGCGCCGCTGTTCAACAAGTTCCAGCCGCTTTCCGACGCAACCGTCAAGGAGCGCGTCGAAAGGCTGCTGGATCGCTGCGAGTTCGCGGCCAAGGGTCTGTTCGTCATGGATGGGTCGCGTCGATCGAGCCATGGCAACGCCTACTTCACCGGTTTCGGCGCGGCGCGGCGGATCGTGTTTTTCGACACGCTGCTCGCGCGCCTGCAACCCGAAGAAGTCGAAGCGGTCCTGGCGCACGAGCTCGGCCACTTCAAGCTCAAGCACGTTCTCAAGCGCACCGCATGGTTCGCGGGCGCGAGCCTGCTGCTTCTGGCTCTTCTGGGATGGCTGGTCGGCGAGCCGTGGTTTTACGCGGGCCTCGGCGTGCCGGGGGATACGCCGCGCTTCGGGGTTGCGCTGGTCTTGTTCATGCTGGCGCTGCCGGTGTTCACCTTCCTCGCGTCGCCTTTGGCATCGCTGTATTCAAGACGGCACGAGTTCGAAGCCGACGGGTACGCCGCGAAAAACTCTTCCGCCGCCGCGCTGGTCGCAGCGCTGGTCAAGCTATACGAAGACAACGCCAACACGCTGACGCCCGACCCGCTGCACTCGGCGTTCTACGACTCCCATCCGCCGGCGGCGGCGCGCATCTCGCGCCTGGACGCCGCACATAGCCGGGGAACGACATGAGATTCTTGCGTACACACACCCGCGACGGCTTGCGCGGGCGTTCTTTGCTTCGCAGTTTGCTTGCCTGCTGCGCAGTGCTGATGGCGAGCGCCGCCGGCGCCTCTCCACCGGCGCCGTTCGCGCACGGCGCCCGCGGGTCAACCCAGCCTCTCAACGAAGAGGATTGTGTCGCCTGCCACGCGCGCGGCCTGGACGATGCCGAGCGCATCTACAGGCGCGGTGAGCACCGCGTACGCACGCCTGCCCCGCTGCTCGCGCAAGCGGGTTATTGCAACGCCGCGCTCGGCACCAACTATTTCCCCGAGGAAGAGCAGCACATCGCGGCGTATCTCAACAAACGATATTATCGTTTCGAATGACTCCCGATCTGCTCGCGCTCTCCGCGCTCGATTGCAGTCCCGGCGCACCGTTGCTGGCGGCCTCGGAGCTCAAGCAACGCACGGCTGCCCTGCCGGGCTGGGGCTGCGCCGATAACCGTCTGACCAAGACTTTCCCGTTCGCGGATTACTATCGCACCATCGCCTTCGTCAACGCGCTGGCGTACATCGCCAATCGGCAGGATCACCACCCGGATCTCTCGGTCCATTACAACCGCGTCGTCGTTTCCTTCGCCACGCACGACGCCGGCGGCGTAACGCTCAATGATTGCATTTGCGCAGCGAAAATAGAAGTTTTTCTGGCACCATAGGAACACGGCGTGAGAGGCTTGGTCACCGCGACACACCGGCGGCATTACGTCGTGCTTCTGGACGACGGCCGCACGATCGTCTGCCTGATTCGCGGACGCAGCCTTGCCATCGCTTGCGGCGACCGCGTTGAGGTTTCGCTTGCCGGCGAGGCAGACGGCGTCATCGACGCCGTCGAGCCACGAAGCTCGCTGTTGTTTCGCTCCGACGCGCATCGGGAAAAGCTCCTCGCCGCCAACGTTACGCAGCTGCTGGGCATCGTCGCGCCCGATCCACCCTACGATGACGAGCTGGTTCATCGATGGATCGTAGCCGCGGAAAGCAATCACTGCAGATTCGCGCTCATCGCCAACAAAAAAGACCTGCCGTCCTTTGCGATGCTGAAGTCTCGATTGGCGCAGTTCCAGGCGCTGGGCTACACAGTCGTTGCAACCTCGGCTGCACACGACGCAACCAACGTCGCGGCACTCCTCGACGGGCAGCGAAGCGTGCTTATCGGCCAATCGGGCATGGGCAAATCGACCTTGATCAACACCCTCCTGGCCGACGCGCGCGCGCGCGTGGGAGAGCTGTCCGCCTCGCTGCGCACCGGTCGTCACACGACGACCGAGACGACGCTCTATTCTCTGGGAGCGGAGGCCTGGATTGTGGATTCCCCTGGCATGAAGGAGTTCGGGTTGGGCCACCTTTCACCCGCCGAACTCGAGAAGGCATTCGTCGAGTTGCGGCCGCTGCTGGGGAATTGCCGTTTTCGCAATTGCAGGCACGATGCCGAGCCCGGGTGCGCGCTGCAGGAGGCGATCGCGGACGGTCACCAGTTGCTGGCGGATACGGAGCGGAGCACCCGGCGCTTGGCCTAGTTCTGTTGGCATACCGCCGAAACGCGGACGGGAAGAAGATTGGACGCACCGGGCCCGGCGCCTGCGACAGACCGTTCCGCTCACGCTTTCGATCGCGTTCGGTCTGCGGCGCGCAAGCGCGGCCTAGTAAACATCGCGAACATAGCGGCCTTCCGCCGCCAATCCGCGCAACTCGAGTTGCGCCCAGGCAGTGGAGCGTCGGCCGTGGGTGGCGATGATAGACTGCAAGGCCGCGTCGACGTCCTTGGCCATCCGCGAGGCGTCGCCGCAGACGTAGATCGTCGCGCCTGCCTGTAACCACGCCCAAAGGTCGCTGCCGGCTTCGAGCATCCGGTGCTGCACATATCGCTTTTCCGCCTGATCACGGGAGAACGCCGTGTCAAGGCGTGTAAGCTCGCGCCCGCGAACGAAGGATTCCAACTCGTCCCGGTACAGGAAGTCGCAATGCGCGCTGCGATCGCCGAAGAAAAGCCAGCTGCGGCCGGTCAGACCGTGCGCGCGGCGGTGATGCAGAAACGCGCGGAAAGGGGCGATGCCGGTGCCCGGGCCGATCATAATCACCGGCGTTCCGGGATCTTCGGGCAGTCGAAATCTCGCGTTTCGGTGTACGTA
>VBCZ01000183.1:0-3122 GCA_005889025.1 Betaproteobacteria bacterium | reverse complement strand
CGCGCGCCCGTCGCCAGCCGGTCCGCGAGCCACGTCGATGCGACCCCACCGCGGCGCCGGCCGCCGCTTTGGTAGCGCACGGTCGCGACTGTCAAATGAACCTCGCGTGGAAACGCGGCAAGGCTCGATGCGATGGAATACAGGCGGGGGCTAAGCGGCGGCAGCAAGCCGATCAGCGTTTGGCCTTCAGTTACCACGCCAGGATACGCCCGTAGCAGATCGACGATGTCCTTGCCATAAAGATAACGTTCGAGTGCAGCGCTTTGCTCGGGCTGCACTAATGCATCCAAATCGGCATCGCCGGCGAGCGCAGCAAACTTGATGAGCGTCGGCGCGGTCAACCGGGCCAGCTCGCGTTTGGTCGCAAGCGCAATGCCAAGCTCATGCGATTCTTCGTCGATCGCGACCGGTGTCGTGCGATGCAGTCCGGTCAGCGTAAGAACTGCGTCGACTAGTTCGTCCGATTGCCGAGGCCAGATGCCCAGCGCGTCGCCCGGCTCATAAGTCAGATCCGATTCCTGCAGCACGCGTCCAGCGCTCCAGTGCTTCGTCAGGTTCCTGTGGCTCGGCGGACGTGTCGCTGCAGGTCGTGCTCGAATCCGGCTGTGCCTGCAGGATCGGCCACAACTCTTCGCGAAACGCACGAAACGGGGCTGTGACGTCGCCGTCGGCGTCGATACGCTTGGCGAGACGCGTTGCGCCCAGTGCCGCAAAACGCTCGTCGAGTATTCTGCCGAAGTGACAGAACTTGGAATAGTTGCGGTCTCCGAGTGCCAGCACCGCGTATCTGAGCCCTGTGAGCGGTGTGCCTTGCGCGCTGTCCAGCTGCATGGCGAACGCGGCCGCGGCGTCGGGCGCATCGCCTTCGCCGTGCGTGCTGGCGATCACCAGCACGCGCTCCAGCTTCGCAACCGCTTCGAGCGAGAGCACGCCGAGCTCGTGCCAGACCTTCGGCGGTGCCGGTTTGCGAGGCGTGCAGCACATGAACAGCAAGCGGCGGCGCGACGGATGCTTGGGCGCGCGCCTGTGCCGCGAGCTGCATCAGCAGACCGGCGAAGAAGCCATTCAGCCATGCGCGCTGCTCCGCGCTGAAAGGCGCATCGTCCGGAAGAAGTGCGATCATGGGCCGGTCAGCGGCTTCCGGCAGCAGCGCGTTCAAGTTTGCGGTTCTCCTGCGTACGCGCGCAAGGCCTCGACGTCGTGCCGCCGCGCGAAATCGACGAAGACCTCTCCGGGACAACGATGATCGAGGTATGCCTGCAACAGGCGCTCGAGCGTCGAGGGCAAATCCGCAAAAGGAATGTTTTTAGCGATTTCTCGACCCAGACCGCGCTGTTGCTCGACGCCGCCGCCGACGTAGACGTGATAGCCCTCGATCGAGCGCTCGCCTTGTGGCACCTGCACTCCCAGCAGTCCGATATCGGCGATGTAATGCTGCGCGCAGGAATTCGGACATCCAGTCAAATGGATGTTGATCGCGGTATCGAGTCGCACCCGCTCATCGAGGTGACGCGCAAGCAGCAGCGCTTGGCGCTTAGTGTCGGTCGCGGAAAAGCGACAGCCGGTGTTGCCTGTGCATGCCACAACGCAGCCGGTGATCGTGGATGCGCCCGTGTCGAATCCGATCGCCCTTATTGCCGCGGCCGCGCCTGCAATCTCTTCGTCGGGAACATCTGGCAGGATGATGTTCTGCCACACGGTGACGCGCAATTCTCCGCTGCCGAAATCATCGGCGAGCTGCGCCAGCGCGTGCATCTGTTCCGCCGACATGCGGCCGACAGGGATGGCGACGCCGATCGAGGAATGACCCGGTTGACGCTGCGCATGAATGCCGAGATGCGCGTGCTTGTCGACAGGCGGCCGGGACAGACAGCGGTCCGCCGCGAGAAAGCGCAAGGGAAACGCGAGCTTTGCCTGCACCCGCTCGAGATACTCGGGAACGCCCAGGCGATCGATCAGATAACAGAGCCGTGCTTTTTTGCGGTCGGTGCGATCTCCATGCTCGGCGAACACGCGCAGCATCGCGGCGGCGACCGCAACGCATTCGTCCGGCGTCACCAACAGCCCGCAATCGTCGGCAAAGCGAAGATGACCTGTGATGCCGGCGAGAAACACGCGGAAGTACACGCCGGGCGCGACGCCGGCATGGTCGAGGACGCGCGTCGCGACGTCGAAGCTTACGTTGAACTTGCGCGGCAATCCGTAGAGGTCTCGGTTGTTGATGAGATAGAACTGTAGCGCGCGCGCCAGTGGACGCGTATCGACGAGCTCGGCCGCATCGAGACCCGAAAGCGGAGACGACGTGATGTTGCGCACGTTGTCAGCGACTGCGCCTCGCGACGTCAGCGCGACGTCGGAGAGCCGCATAAGGACGTCTACCATGTGCCTAGGTGCAATCTCGCGGATCTGGATGTTGCCGCGCGTGGTCACGTCGCCATAACCTCCGCCGAGGTCGGCGGCGATACCCGCCAGCGCCCGCATCTGGAGGCTGGACAGCGCGTTGCCGGGAATGCGTACACGAAGCATCATCGCGTCCTGCGCCGGCGCGACGTAGAAAAGACCGTGGAACTTGAAGCGATAGACGTCGCCCCCCTGCGGCGGCTTGTTATCGCGAGCGTGCGCGAGGATCTTGTCCCAGATATCGAGCGGGTTCTATTCGCGCTTGAGCTGTTCCTCGCGAGTGATCTCGTCGATCGGCCAGCCGAACCACGTGGGCACCTCGGCTTGGTTGGGCGTCCCTGCGATGGGCGCCGCGGTGAGCTTGCCCTGCGCGTCGACGCCGACATGCGCCTGTGCAGCGGGCAGCGCGCCGGCAGCGGCTAAGCCGGCGGTGAATCCTTGCAGATATTCCTTCTGTTCCTGCGAGAGCACCGCCGCGATGGATTCCGGCGCGTTCATCGACATCCTTCGCCAAGTCGCTACGAAATGGCGCGCACGACCTCTCGCACGGGCTCAGTCTTGGCGCCTCGCTTGCGATATGTCGCGAACAGCGCAAGCCCGGTAAATAGGAACCCTCCTGCCAGATTGCCTAGCGTCACCGGAATCTGGTTCCACAGCCACCAGCTTGCGGAATTTGTCTTCGCGCCCAGCAACATGCCGGCGGGAATTACGAACATGTTCAC
>VBCZ01000006.1:3027-3393 GCA_005889025.1 Betaproteobacteria bacterium | reverse complement strand
GCCCACCAGCCGCTTCGGCGGTTCACCGATCTGGGGAGGCAAGCCGAGATAAAGCTGAGGGACTTCGGCTCCCGTGCGGGTGCCGGTATTCTGGAGAACGAACTGGATCGATATGGGCTGCGTGCCGTCCGATATTTTGGGCGTTACCGACAAGCCCGACATGGAAAAGGTGGTGTACGAAAGGCCGTGGCCGAACGGGAAGGCCGGAGTGACACGGTTAGCGTCATACCAGCGATAGCCGATGTTCAGTCCTTCCTTGTACGTCACTTCGGGCTGACCGGCGGCGTTCCTCACCCCGGGAAACATGGACGCATCGGTCTTCACCAAGTCCAAGAATCCCTGGCCGACCTTCGGAAAGGTGACCGG
>VBCZ01000006.1:1918-2908 GCA_005889025.1 Betaproteobacteria bacterium | reverse complement strand
TGCCCGCGATCATTGCGACGGTATTGCTGTTGGCCGCCGTATTCGAGGTTGCCGTAGAAATCGTGTTGGGTCTGGCCACATACCAGTCGAGACCATCGCCGACCGCCGTCAAGGTCAAGCCGGTCGAATCGGCAAAGGACGCACGGTCAGCGCCTTCTTCTGCGATGGTGCCTGCCATGATGATCACAGCGTCAGCCGCCGCTGCGGCGCCTTTAGCCGCATTCAAATCGCTGTTGTCGTCCTTGACGGTGATCAGCGTTACGGTCGCCGCTGCGTTGCCCAGCGCGGCGAGCACATCCTTCAGACCGTCGACCGGCGACACCGTATAATTGGGCACGACGTCGGAGCTTCCGCCGCCAGCGCCCATCGGCCTGCCCACAAGAGAACCTCCGGCGACGGCTTGTTGTGCATAGACCTGCGTCGCCTTGCCGACGACGACAACGTTTCTAACAGTGCTTGCATCGAATGGCAACACCCGGTTGTCGTTCTGCAGCAACACGGCAGATTGAACGCCGATTGCACGGGCCTTCTCCCCACCCGCAGCAAAATCGATGGGCGTCTGCACTAGCGGCTGTCGCTCGAAAATGCCCATCCTGAACATCTGCGTGTAACGCCGCAGCAGCGCCGTATCGAAATCGGACTCCTTGAGCTGGCCTGCGGCCAGCGCTGCGTTCAGCAGGGCCGGGGCCCAGACGGATGGGATCGGCATCAGGTGATCCAAGCCAGCTAGCATCGAGGCCGCCGTGCTCCTCACGGCGAAGAAGTCCGACTGGACGTAGCCCTTATAGCCCCATTGGTTACGCAGCACGTCGGTGAGCAGTTCCTTGTTTTCGCACGCCTGGAAAAAATTGACGGAGTTGTACGAACACATGACAGAAGCGGTATCCCCGTCCTTCACCGCCATTTCGAACGGCAACAGGTAGAGTTCGTGCAGGACCCTCCTGTCGATCGTCTCCTGGATCGTCATGCGATTGGTTTCCTGCTCGTTGG
>VBCZ01000006.1:0-1832 GCA_005889025.1 Betaproteobacteria bacterium | reverse complement strand
TCCGGGCCATGTTGACGCCAGGCGCTTCGAACACATGCAGCGCAAGGTTGTTGGCCTCGGTGCCGATCACGTTGCCGAATTCGCTGGCGACCGCGGGGTCGAAGGACGCCGCAAGGGCAATGGCTGAAGGAAGGGCGGTAGCTTTGGCGGAGGAAGGGTCGGTATAGACAGAGACGTCGACAAGGTCGCCACCGATCATGACGAAGACTGGCGGGATCGTTGCCGAAACACAATCGTTCTGACCGATGCCGACCGGGCCGTTGGTGATGCGCAGCGTCGGAATTGCCAGCGACGGAATTCCAGTCACGTGGCGACCGCCCTTGCATTGCGGTAGCTCGGGCAAGATCCCGGGCAGCGACCCGACCAGCTGCTCCTCCTTCTGATCGAGCGTCATGGCGCCAACGAGTAGCGCCGCCCGCTGTTCGGGCGGAAGCGCCGTGTTCATCCACGGCAAAGTTTGAGCTTCAGTATCGCGCGAGTGCAGCGTGAACCCTGTGGTCAGCACCGCCAATCCGAAGGCGAGGAGCTTGAGGAGGTGCGTTCTCTCCGGTAGCTCCGGGGTGTTCGATTTCGGTAACGCGCGATCGACGAATGAACGCCGATCAGAACGGAACAGGTGCTTCATCGATGTCTCCTCTACACTGTGATACTCGATACCCCCCGGCTCTGCGCCAGCTCGGTAACGCGGTACTGATCATGTTACTGCTACCCAGCGCGCACGTGGGTAGGTTCGCGCACGCCGAGATAGCAGCAGGTGGCAACTTTCGGTTCAGAAACTGCTCTTGCCGAAGCCGAAAATGTACGTATCGCCAACAGCGTTCTTATACGAATAATTGAACGATTCCAGGTAGCCCGGCACGTCGACGGCACTGTTCTCGAGCGCCGCTTGATTTGCCGGAATCGACATCACCACCCTGCCCCTGGGCTGGAAGCGCCCGCGTATCAAATCGATCAACGCCTGCGCCGTGACGTCATACGTCCATTTGTCGCCAACGGTCGGTCTAGGAAAATTGCGCGGGACAACCATCTCTGCATGCCCTCGACCTTGCTCAATCGCCAGCATGACCCAATTGCGCGGTCACCCGCTCACCGCCGATTATTGCGGTGGGCGAACAAGGACCGTGCCCGTAAGCTTGATGTCTGCGGATGAGCTGCCGACATAGATCGGGTAGAAGCCACGCGCATTGCTCCAGTTGTTGCTGTTGCTATCCCAATACGACAGTGGATGGTTCGTCGCCGCAGGGTTGATCGTGAACTGCACCACAGTGCTCTCGCCCGGATTCAGGCGCACCTTATTGAAGGCCACCAGCCGCTTGGGAGGCTCACCCGTTTGCGTAGGCAGGCCAACCGGTGTTCCGGAGGACGAACTGGATCGATATCGGCTGCGTGCCGTCCGATATCTTTGGCGTTACCGACAAGTTGGACATCGAAAAGGTGGTGTACGAAAGGCCGTGACCAAACGGGAAGGCTGGCGTGATAGCGTTGGCGTCGTACCAGCGGTAGCCGATATTGAGGCCTTCCTTGTACGTCACCTCGGGCTGCCCTAGCGGGTCTCTGACTCCAGGGAACGCCGAGGGGTCGCTTTTCGCCCACTCCATGAATGCCTGGTCGTCCACGGGATAGGTGAACGGCGACTTCCCGGACGGATTGGCCAAGCCGAAGATCAAGTCGGCGACGATGTGACCGTCCTCCTGTCCCGGGAAGAAGACCTCGAGAATCGCGGGCCCGGTCGCGCCGAGCAAGGCGGGATCGATCCTCACGCCGGCATTGTCCTTGAGGACGAGCGCCGTCTTTGCCGCCATCGCCTTGGCTGTGGCCGACGTCGTGCCGAG
>VBCZ01000178.1:2106-3325 GCA_005889025.1 Betaproteobacteria bacterium | reverse complement strand
AAACACCTGCGCTGCTGACGTCGTAGCGGACTTTTTGCGCGCTCGCGGCAGGGCCCATGTCGAACAGCACGGCGCCGCTGCCGAAAGTGCCCGTAGAGCCTGGGTTCGTATGCGAAATGGTGACGATGCCCAGGCCGTCGGCCGAGGACACGGCGGTGACTTTCGACGCGACGCAAACGGCCGACGAGATCGCGACGATCAGATCGCCGGCCTGGAAGCCGGTGGGACTCTGCACTTTGTAATCTTCGTTCGCCGCGGCGGCGGGAACGTTCGTGAAAGGCGCCGGCGCGATCGCGGCATTCGAGACGCTGTAGTTGACCATGAACGAATCGGGACGATTCGCGCCACGGCCGTCGACGATCATCACCGGGATCGGCCGCCAGGTCGACGCGAAGTCGGCGCCTCCCGGACACACCCCGAGGTCCCGCGCGGCACTCGCAACGCCGTTGCCTGCGTTGGCGAGCTCGATGCCCAGCATGAACGAAGACAACAAGCCGTTCTGCTGCGCGTCGCCGACGCTGGTGGTGTTGCGCTTGATGCCTTCGGCGGCCGCGAAGACCTGATAGATGATCAGCACCGCGATCAAGCCGATCACGACGCCGACCATGATTTCGATCAGGCTGAAGCCTTGTGCGTGGCGGCGTGGCGGCGTTGTCACGGCGATCGCGCTAGTTCTGACCGATGACGCCGGTCGTGGTGTAGTTGTGCGGGGTCGAATCGCCCGGCATTTGCCAAGTGATCTGCACCTGGACGATGCTGCTGGTCTTGGTGACCGCCGCGGGTAGGTCCGCCGTATCTACCTTGACGATTGGGTCGACGATGGTCGCGCCGTGCAAGCGGTTGTTCACGTCGGCCTTGAACTGCGTGTATTTGGGGCCGCCCACCGCGCTGTCGTAGTTAGCCTTGAGGGTCCTTCGATCATCCGCCCACATTTGCGAGATCAGCGAATTGGCAAGATAGACGGCTTCCGCGCGAAACTCCGCGTCATTGGTGAAGCGAATCGCCTGCGCCTGCAAGCCGACGATGCCGAGAATGCCAAGCGAGAAAATGAGAATGCCGATCAGCGCCTCGAGCAGAAACGCGCCCGACTGTCGATGCCGCGGTTTGACCATGGTGCGCCTCGGGGTCATTGCGCTCATTTGCTCGTCGTCCTTTTCGTCGCGACGCTCACGAGGATGCCGGGCAATGGCGGGGGTCGTTGGTGGCGACACCGGGGTCG
>VBCZ01000178.1:0-1929 GCA_005889025.1 Betaproteobacteria bacterium | reverse complement strand
AGGTCACCTGGGTCGCGCGGTCGGGTGACAGGGTGACCGTCGTCCTCGGGGCGCCTTCGGCCCAGCTATAGGTTTCGAATGGGACAATGGCGAAGGCGTTGGTATTCTCGTCGAAAGGGTACACCGCCCAGCCGCCAGCAACCGCCGACGGATCGATCACGAACTTTGCCGGCCTGTTGCTGCGAACCGCTTGAGCCTGCGCGAGGCGAACGCCGGTCAGGGTGTTCTCCGCGGCGTTGCGAATCTGCGAGTTGCCCATGAAGTCCGCGTACATCGGTCCGGCAATAAGGATGAGAATGACGAACATCGCGAGCGCGATGAGCAACTCGATGAGAGTGAATCCGCGTTCGCGCAGCGTCATTTTCCGAGGCTCACGTGCAGGAGCCGTCCTTGCGGGTCGCCCAGCAGGCGACATTGGTATAGGTTCCTGAGGGGCCGCTCGACTGTTTCAGATTATTCTGGTCGATCGTGTAGACAAAGGTGGCTTCCATGCCCTCGGCAGGCTTGCCGGTTGCGGTGCCTCGGCGCAACCGCGGGCTTGATGACTGCGCAGCCGCCGAGATAGGTTCGATTGTCGAGGAAATACTGCTCGTAGCGGGTTCGAACGTCACCCAGCGCTGACGTGGCCTCGATGATCTTGCCGCGCTTGACGTATTCGCTGTAGTTGGGCAGCGCGATGGCGGCGAGGATGGCGACGATCGCCACGACGATCATCACCTCGAGCAACGTGAAGCCCCGAGCGAACGTCGGCGATCCGTGCATGTGGCAGCATGCCGATCTCATTGCCATACTTCTCTTCCTCCCCAAGCCATTGCATGGTATGTCTCCTTCCGGATACCCGCAATCGAAGCCGATTAGAGGTATGCGCGGCCGAACAGACGGTTAGGCGCCAATCGTCAAGCGATGCGGGCCTGAACAGGGCGGCGACCGAGTCGAAGTCAGGCGCACACGTCTCTGGTCTTCTCGATCCGTAGCCGGCCACTGTTTGCCAGCACGACGTGAAGGGCCTTCTGGCCGGGCTTGCAAACGATGAAGGTCCCCATTTGCAGCGCGCCGTTGAGCAAGCGCGCATGGCCGAGACTCGTGTAGGACACGTAGTCTTCGACCGGGCGATTGCCGCGAACCGTGATTTCATCGCGAGCGGGCCCTTCCCGCCGCAGAATCTGCTCGTCGGGGTCCACGTTCCCGTTGCGGTTCTCGTCGACGAAAACGAGCCATCCGGTCTCCCAGCCGCCATCGTCGGCGCACGCGCGCCCGTCGCGCGTCTTGCAGACATTGACGCGATAGCCCTGCTTGATGGCTTCGCTGCGCGCAAGCTCGAGCGTGTTAACCATAAAGTGAGCGTGGTTGGCCAACTGTTGCGAGGCGATCCAATCGCGATACGCAGGAGGCGCGATCGCAAAAAGGAATCCCAAAATAACGAGCCCCAGCATGAGCTCGATGAGTGAAAAACCGCGTGCCGCGCGCCTGCCCGCCGGTCGCCGTGGATGCATGATGATCCTTGGGGTGTTGCGTACACGGCAAAGCGTAAGGCGCGGCCCGCCAGACGAACTCCGACGGTCGGTCTAAAGCGTTGGCCTGATTGACAAAATCCCAAACGATGGGCGGGCCGCGGCGACTTGCCGCCAAGCGTGCGCCTTGCGGGAACCCTCCCCCCGAACTCGAAGTTCTGCCAGACAGACGTGCGATAATTTCTTGTTGCACATCCGCCGGCGCAACGCCGAATCTCGGCTTGAACCGATCCGAACATCCGCGTCAGAGCATCCCGGCCCGATTCGTCTGGGACGATCCTCTCTTGCTCGAGGCGCAGCTCGCCGAGGACGAGCGGCTCGCTCGCAACACGGCGCGCGCGTATGGGCAGACCAAGCTTCTGCCCCGCGTCACCGATGCATTTCGACACGAGCGTACCGACCGCTCCATTTTTCGTGA
>VBCZ01000177.1 GCA_005889025.1 Betaproteobacteria bacterium | reverse complement strand
CGGCCGACGAGCTCAGACAAGCGGGAGTGGGCGGATCATGACGGCGCCCAGGACGCTGCGCGAAGCCTCGTGCGCCGACGATTACGACCCGAACGCGATGCCGGTGGCGAAGGCGCGCGAGCTCATAAGAACGTTTCTTTCACCGCTCACCGCGGTCGAGCGTCTCCATATCCGGCAATCCCTCGGGCGCGTGCTCGCAGGGGATGTCGTGTCGCCCATCGCCGTTCCGGGTCATGACAACTCGGCGATGGACGGCTACGCGCTGCGCTTCGCCGATCTCGCGGCCGACAGCGAGACGGTCCTGACCCGCGTCGGCGAGTCCTTTGCCGGTAAGCCATGGGGCGGCGTCCTCGGCGCCGGCGAATGCGTGCGAATTTTCACCGGCGGTGTCATGCCGCGAGGCGCCGATACGGTGGTCATGCAGGAGCGCGCCAGCGAAAGTGCGAGCGGCGTGCGCGTCGCCGCCGGAGTGGTGTCGAAGGCAGGTCAGAACCGTCGCTTCGCGGGCGAAGACCTCAAGGCGGGCCAGACGGTGTTTCGCGACGGACAGCGGATGCGTCCGGCGGAGATCGGCATGCTCGCCTCGCTCGGTATCGGCGAGATCAGCGTGTATCGCAAGCTGCGTGTGGCCTTTTTCTCGACCGGCGACGAGCTCAAGTCGATCGGCACGACGCTCGCACCGGGCGAGATCTACGACAGCAATCGCTACACGCTCTACGGCATGTTGACGCGGCTCCATTGCGAGGTCATCGACATGGGTGTGATCGAGGACACGCCCGCCGCGGTGGAACGCGCGCTCACCAATGCAGCGGAAGCCGCCGACGTCGTGATCACTTCCGGCGGAGTCTCGGTCGGCGAAGCCGACTACATCAAGGCGATTCTGGACAAATTGGGCGAGGTTCTGTTCTGGAAGATCGCCATGAAGCCGGGCCGGCCGCTTGCTTACGGGCGAATCGGGAACGCGCATTTCTTCGGATTGCCGGGTAATCCGGTGGCGGTGATGGTCACGTTCTATCAATTCGTGCGCGATGCGCTTTTCGTGCTGCAGGGCGATCGCAGCGCGCAGGCGCAGCCGACGTTCAAGGTCGCCTTGTCCGCGCCGATCAAAAAAGTTCCGGGCCGCACTGAATTCCAGCGGGGCATTCTCACCTCCGACAGCAACGGAGCCTGGAGCGTGCGGACCACCGGGGATCAAGGCTCGGGCATCCTGTCGTCGATGTCGCAGGCCAATTGCTTCATCGTCCTCGGCACCGACACCGGCAATGTGGCTGCAGGCGAATTGGTCGAGATACAACTGCTCGAAGGATTCGTTTGAGGCCCGGCGCGCCGCGCGCGCCTACCTTGCGCGACGCGTTGCGCTATTGGTGGAAGCTGGGGTGGATCAGCTTCGGCGGCCCGGCCGGACAGATCGGCATCATGCACAACGACCTCGTAGATCGCCTGCACTGGATTTCCGAGCGCCGCTTTCTGCATGCGCTCAACTACTGCATGGTGCTGCCGGGACCGGAAGCGCAGCAGCTCGCTACCTACATCGGCTGGCTGATGCATCGAACCTGGGGTGGAATCGCCGCCGGCGCCCTGTTCGTGCTGCCGTCGCTGTTCGTGCTGATCGGATTGTCGTGGGCGTACATGGCGTATGGTCACGTGCCTGCGATCGCAGGCGTGCTCTACGGAATCAAGCCCGCGGTGACGGCGATCGTGCGTCACGCGGCGTGGCGCATTGGATCGCGCACGCTTGCCTCGCCGGCACTTTGGGTCCTCGCCGCGTCCGCATTCGTGGCGATCTTCGCGTTCGAAGTGCCGTTTCCCGCGATCGTGCTGTCCGCAGGCGCGATCGGCATGCTTGGCGGCAAGCTCGCGCCGTCGCAATTCACTACGAGCGGTGGACACGCGGCCAACGAAGCGCCGCATGCGCCGGCGGTCATCGACGACGATACGCCGACACCGGCGCACGCTCGCTTTCACGTCTGGCGTCTCGCCACGGTTATCGGCGTCGGTCTCGCGCTGTGGGGCGGCACGCTCGGGTTTCTGGCCTACACCTTCGGCGGAAGCGCTGCGTTGACGCAAATGGGCTGGTTCTTCACCAAGGCGGCGCTGATCACTTTCGGCGGCGCCTACGCCGTGCTTCCCTACGTCGTGCAGGGGGCGGTGGGGAGCTTCGGCTGGCTTACGCCATCGCAAATGATCGACGGACTCGCGCTCGGCGAGACAACGCCCG
>VBCZ01000176.1 GCA_005889025.1 Betaproteobacteria bacterium | reverse complement strand
TTCTTCGTGTACGCCGGCGAGTTGGCGCGCGTCTGCATCCGCGCCTTGCGCTCGGCGGCGGATCCGGTGGGCAGTTTTTTCGACTCTTCGGTCGGCTGTGATTGCGAGGACGTCTGGCCCGATGCAAACGCGGGCACGAGTAACGCGGCGATCAACGCGGCGATGAAACGAATGGTCAGCATTTCTAGTTCTCCAGCTTCTTCAGTTCCCGTGCGGCATCCGGCGCAAGTATCGGCAGGTAGCCACCGCCTTCGCGCAATACCGACTGCTGCGCGTCGCGGCTCAGGATGTAGCGCACGAATTCGCGGATGTGCAGTGCGACCGGCTTGCCGGGTGTGCGGTCAATGAACAGGGTGATGATTCGCGTCAGCGGATAGCTGTGATCCTTCACCGTGGCTTCGGACGGCAGCACGAAGGGGCCGCCATCGTCATTCGCGATAGCGACCGGCCTCACGTCGGGATTACCGTATAGGGCGCCGGAAAAGGCAATTCCGTATCGGTCCTTTGCCATGGCGTCGAGCGCGCGCTGCCCTCCGTCGGTGGCGCCGCCCGACGAGCCGGGCAAGTCGGCGAATTCGTGCATCTCCGGATTCCAGCGGTGCCCGTTGAGGAACACTGCCTGTTCGAGATAGTCGGCAAATCCGCGGGCAATCGAGAATCCATACGGATGCACCGGTTTGTCGA
Organism: Betaproteobacteria bacterium; assembly: GCA_005889025.1. Lineage (GTDB taxonomy): Bacteria > Pseudomonadota > Gammaproteobacteria > Burkholderiales > Casimicrobiaceae > PALSA-1003. Next base: position 1,944 of record VBCZ01000176.1, on the reverse strand, counting down.
CCCACTCGCCCGAAAGACCGAGATCGCCCCAGGTTCGCACCGGCGGACCGCCGCGCTTGCGATCCACACTGTAGATCGAATCGAGCTGGCGCAGGGTGAGACCGCGGATCGGATTGTCCTTGTGCACGAATGCGACAATTGCGTACCCGCGGTTGCGCGTCTTGTAGCTGCCGGTCACGACATCGATGCCGGTAGGCTCGTATCCCTTCACTTCCTTGAAGGCTGTGATCTCGAAAGGCCAGATCTCGCGGCCCATGAGCGCTAGGTCGCCGGTGCCGGTGTAGAGCGCCCCAATGGCCGAGGCAGTACCGGTCAGCCGATTCTCGAACTTGACCCCGGGATGGTACTTGAGGAAACCCTTCTCCCAGTCCTTGACGACCGCCTCGATGAAATCGAAACGGCCTCCGAGCGCGCCATGACCCCATATCACAATGCGCCCCGACACCTGCTTCTGCGGCGGGCTGTAGGGTGGCGGCAAGTCGAGCTCTTTCGCTATGGCCGAGCCAGTGAATAGCAACAGCACAAGCGGGAGCGATCGCACGAGGGATTTCATTCTTGTGTGATCAATCGAGCCGCTTCAGTTGCTGTTGCGCGCTTAGTGCCAGAAGAGGAATGTAGCTTCCATCACGCGCCAGCGCGGCCTGGCCTTCGGCGCTTAAGACAAAGCGCAGGAATTCCCGGATCCGCGGGTCGATGGGCTTTCCCGGCACGCGGTCGAGCACGACAATGACCGCGCGACTCAAAGGATAGCTGCGATCCGCGGCACTTTCAGCGGTGAGCGCCACGAACGGTCCGGCACTCGTCGCCGCAAGCGGGAGCGCCTTCACGGCGTCGTTGGCCGCTGCCAGCGGCGCATAGGCGATGCCGCCTGGATCACGCGCGAGCGCGGCGAGCGCTTGTGCTTCGCTCGGAAACTCTTCGAGGCTCGCGTTCCACTTGAAGCTGTCGTCGAGCACTGCCTTGCGGAAGAAGAGTGCGGGGATGCTGTTGACGGGAGGGGCGAGAACGTGGATCGACCGATCGCGCCACTCGCCCGTGAGCCCGAGGTCGCCCCAGGTGCGCAGGTTGGCGCGACCGCGCTTGTGCTCGGCGCCGAAGATGCCGTCGAGTTGAGCTACGCTGAGGCCGGTCAGCGGATTATCGCGATGCACAAACACGGCGAGATTGGCGGCGAGACGACGCGAGCGCAAGCCGGCATTGGCCACCTCGATGATCGTCGGCTTGTATAGCTTTGCCCACTCGAAGGCCATGTACTCCACCGGCGCTCGCAGCTCGCGTCCGACGAAAGCGAGGTCTGCCACACCGGTGTACATGCCTGCCATCGTTGACTCCGGGCCATGCAGTTGCAGTGCGAGGTGGGCTTGCGGCTGGTGCTTCCGGAATCCGGCCTCCCAGAGCTTGAGCAAGTCGCGATCTTCAGGACTACCCCAGACGCGGATATCCCCGCTCACTTTTTGTTCCGGGCGATACGGCGCAAGCTCTGCCGTCGGAGCCCCGGCGAGCGCGCTTGCGCCTGACAAAGCGAGGAAGCTCGCAAACGCGACCACTTTCGCGAGCGTGTGGGCTCTGGGATTCACAGCGACTTTAATCGAGCTTCTTCAGCTGTTCGCGAATGTAGGAAGCGGGAATCGGCGAATACACGCCCGCCTTCTGGATGATTTCCTGGCCCTCCCGGCTCAGCACAAACCGGATGAATTCCCGGACTTTCGGATCCATCGGACGTCCCGGCGCCTTGTTGACGTAGATATAGGCGTCTCGAGCCAGCGGGTAGCTTCGGTTCTTGACGTTATCGGCAGTGAGCGGAACGGCCGGGCCCTCGGGAGTCTTCGACAGCGCGATCACCTTCAATCCGCGGTAACCCGGGCACTTGGTTCCGTCCGGATTTACGCAGGTGCCGTTGACGTGCATGAGCGCGCCCCAGCCGATGCCGTACTTGTCCTTCTC
>VBCZ01000175.1:4410-4905 GCA_005889025.1 Betaproteobacteria bacterium | reverse complement strand
GCGCAGCATCATCAGCGCCGGCACATACGAGATGCAGTACACGCAGATCATCAACGCGAATTGCAGCTTGGCGGCGCGCTCGAAAAAACGCGTCGTGTCCGCCGAGAGCGCGGCGAAGATGGGCAGCGCCAGAAAGGCGTAAACGGGGATCAGTATCGAATAGAGGCCATACCACTCGATGCCGACGAGCACGTACTGCAGCGGCAGGAAGACGAAGAAAACCAGCGCGAGCGCCCAGTGATCGCCGCGACGCGTATACGCGAGCGAAACGAACTCGCGCAAGGCGATGAAAGATACGAAGCCGAACAGCACGACGACGCCGAACTTTCCCAACGCAAAGGCCACGCCCAGCGCGACCACCATCACCCACCATGCGGTGACGCGCTGGTTGAGATTGTCTATCGTCGGACTGGGCTCGCCCCGCGCGAGCATGTGCTTCAGCGTGAAGCCGATGGCGCTTGCGAGCAGCAGCACGCCGAACACCCCGGCGAACAA
>VBCZ01000175.1:0-4314 GCA_005889025.1 Betaproteobacteria bacterium | reverse complement strand
AGAAACGCATCCTTGTCCTCACCGGGCGCGATCTTCAGCGGCGCGCCGAAGGTCAGCGTGCAAAGAAGCGGGATCGGCACGAACTCGCCCTTGGGCATGACCCGATTGAGATTCTCGATCCACACCGGAACGCATTCGACGCTGGGCTTTGCGCTCGCGACGAGGCAGATCCCGCGTTTGAACGGAAGCAGAATCTCATCGCTGACATTGCGCGTCCCTTCCGGAAACAGAATCAGCGAATCGCCCTTGTCGAGGCTGCCGATCATCTGCTGTACTGCGTCCGGCTTGCCTTCGGTCCGCGTGCGCTCGATCACCACGCCATTGAGGACGTCGTGGATCAGCCATCGCCGCAGCTTGCTGGTTTCCCAATAGTCCGCGCCCGCCACGGGCCGCGTTCGCGCCCGCAAAGGATCGGGAAGCGATGCCCAGATCAGGACAAAATCGCCGTGGCTGGTGTGATTGCCATAATAGATGCGCTGGTCGAGCGTCGGTGCGCAACCCTTCCAGAGCGCGCGTGCGCCGGTCAAAATGCGCGCGAAGCTGCATAGCGCGCGGGCGGCGAGCCGGGAGCCCAATTTCGCCATCGGGAGGCGCGTATCTCAACCTCGAGCGGATTGTGCCATGCCGCGGCGAACACGGTTGACGATGTTCCACGCGATCAGCAGCGCAATCGCAGGCATCAGCCAGAACATGGCCTGGTCGAGCGGCCCGTGCATGCCGACATAGAGGCCGAGCGCAGCGAAGATGAACGCGCGATCGCTCTTGCCCATCGGGCCGTCGTAGCGGCGCGGTGCGCCGACCATCGGCCCAAGCGCGCCGGCCATTTCGGACATGCAGGCAAGCACGATGACGAGACCGACCGAGTACGGGCCGAAGGGCGCGACCTGCGCGAAGGGCAGGTACAGCGCTGCATCGGACGCGACGTCGCCGAGCTCGTTCAAATAAGCGCCGAGGGCCGAGCTTTGACCGAACTCGCGCGCAAGCATGCCGTCCACCGCGTTCAACGCCATGCGCACGAACAACCAGAGCGGCAGAAGCAGAAAGGGCCACACGCGCTCGGCGGCGACCCACAGATAAGCCCCGACGACGATCGAGCCGAGTGCAGCGAACATCGTCACCTGGTTGGCGGTGACGCCGGCGGCGGCAAGCCGCGCGACCAGCGGGCGCAGCAATGCCTGAAAACGCGGCTTCAGGTCATAGATCGTGACGGCCATGCCAACGCGCCTCCCCGGATCCCGGCAAATCGTTCGTGAACTCGCGGCCAAGACATACGCCGCCATTACTCTGCCATAAAAAAAGCCCCGCTCTTGCGCGGGGCTTCCTTTGGTGAATCTGTAAGCTCGCTTTTTCTTAGGCAGGCACCGGCTCCTGCTCCTTGCCGGGCATCGCGGGCGCCGCGTCGGGGGTCGCCGGCTCGGTGCGCTCACGCGGTTTTTTTTGCTCGTCGGCGAGCTGGCGCTGCTTTTTCGCGAGCTCGGCCGCGCGTGCTTTCCAGGCCCAATCGCTGTATTCATAGCACATGGTTTGCTCCTTTCCGTTAAGGCAACGAGGCTCCCTGGGTTCGAGTTATCGTTCCATCCTACGCCCAAGATTACGCCGATGTCCACTCGACAGGCCTCGGGTCGTACGGGGCCCTGCGACGCGTAAGGCCCAACAAAGTACCGAAGTCGCGTCTCGCCGCAGGCCGGCGCGATCCGTGACGCGGATCGACTGCGAAAGACGCGAGAAGGCAGTGCTGATCACGAGGCAAACAACTGCTTCGCCGACGCGCGGATGACCTTCATCATATCGGGATCGCCCTTCATCAACGCCAACAGGTAGTCCTTCGCCTGCTTGGCGGTGGTATGCGGCGGAAGCGGCGGAATGTTGGGGTCGGCGAGGATCTCGACCACGGCGGGCCGGCGGCTCGCGAGGGCGGACTCGAGCGTTGGAACGATCTTTCCGGGCTCGTCGATCACAAATCCATCGAAATCCAACAAATGTGCGTAACCGGCATACGAGAAATCGGGAAGATCCTGTGAAGTGGGGAATTTCGTCGCCTTCGAGGACGCACTGCTCCCACGTCACCATGTTGAGGTCGCGATTGTTGAGCACGAACACGACAAAGCGCGGGTCCGCCCATTGCTGCCAGTACTTGGCGACGGTGATAAGCTCGTTGAGACCGTTCATCTGCATCGCGCCATCGCCGACAAAGGCCATGGTCGGTCGATCGGGATACGCGAATTTGGCCGCAACCGCGTAGGGCACCGCCGCCCCCATCGATGCTAGACCGCCGGAGTGCGCTCCGCGCATGCCCTTGCGCATCCTCAAGTCGCGCGAATACCAGTGCACCGACGTTCCCGTGTCGCACGCCATCAAGACATTGTCAGGCAAGCGCGGCGAAAGCTCCCAGAACACGCGCTGCGGATTAATGGGTTCCCCGTCCTGCATGGCGCGCTTCTCGAGCGTTTCCCACCACTCGCTCATGTTGCGCTCGATGGTTCGCCGCCAGCGATCGTCATCCTTGGGCTGCAGCAAGGGCAGCAGCGCGCGCAGCGTCGTCGCGGCATCGCCGACCAGACTGACCTCCATCGGGTAGCGCAGGCTCAGCATCCGCGCATCGATATCGATCTGCACTCCGGCAGGAACTCGACATACGGAAATCCCGAGCCCACCATCAGCAAGGTGTCGCAGTCGCGCATCATCTCGTAGGAGGGACGCGTGCCGAGCATGCCGATGCCGCCGGTGACGTAGGGAATCGTGTCCGGCAAAACCGGCTTGCCCAGCAGCGCCTTGGCGATGCCCGCGCCCAGCCGATCGGCTACCCGCAGCACCTCGTCGCCGGCTTGGATGGCGCCCGCGCCGACGAGCATCGCCACCCGCTTGCCGGAGTTCAACACTTCCGCGGCGCGAACCAGATCTTCGGCGGCAGGAACCACGATCGGCGCGCTGTAGCCAAGGCCCGAATGCACCGTCCCGTGCTCGTGGGGCGGCTCCTTGCCGGCAAGCTCCTGTACGTCGCTGGGCAGGATGATGCATGTCGGCACGCGGCGGGACAGCGCAATACGGAACGCGCGATCGACGACGTGGCGCAACTGCGTCGGGACCGTCACCATCTCGACATATTCGTGCGCGACATCCCTGAACAGGGACACCAGATCGACTTCCTGCTGAAAATCGCTTCCCAGCGCGCCGCGCGGCTTCTGACCGCAGATCGCGACCACGGGCTGGTGATCCGCCCTGGCGTCGTACAGACCGGTCAGCAGATGAATCGCGCCGGGCCCGGAGGTGCCGAGACACACGCCGATCTCGCCGGTGAACTTGGCATGTCCGCACGCCATGAACGACGCGGCTTCTTCGTGCCGCGGTTGAATGAACTGAATTTTGCCGTCGGCGCGGCCGAGGGCGCCGATCACGCCATTGATTCCGTCACCGGGATAGCCGTAGATTCGTCTGACACCCCACGCACTCAAGCGCTCGACCAGAAAATCGCTGACTGTTTTCGCCATGGGAACGGTTTTCTTGCGCTACACAACGCGCGACCAAGCTTGGACAAGCGAAGCAAATCGATAGTTGGCGTTAACGCCACGAAATTCGCTTCACTAAAGCTTATTGCGTAAAACAGCAGCGCCAGACGCAGCCCCGCGCTGAGGCAGCCCTAGGACTGCGTCCTACACGAGCATATCGCCTCGGCGATTGGTCGGCGAAAAAAGGGCGCCGTGAAGGCGCCCTTGTCGTTTCAAGGCCACTGCTATATCAGCTTGGCGTTCTTCAAAGGGAGGCTGCGCACCGGTTTGCTGGTGGCCGCGTAGATTGCGTTCATCACCGAAGGCGCGACGACGCAGATCGTCGGCTCGCCAACGCCACCCCAGAAGTCGTAGGTCGGCACGATGACGGTCTCGACCTTAGGCATCTCGGCGAGCCGCATGATCTGGTACGTGTCGAAGTTCTGCTCCACCATGCGGCCCTTGTCGACGTTGCACTCGCCGTACATGGTCGCGGTCAGCCCAAATGCCACCGAGGCTTCGACCTGTGCGGCGATCTGGTTGGGATTGACCGCATGGCCGCAATTGATCGCCATCACCATGCGGTGCACCCTGAGCTTGCCCTCGCTGCTTACCGATACCTCGGCGACCGCCGCCGAATAGCTGCCGTATCCCATGAATTGCGCGATGCCGCGATGAATTCCCGGCGGCAAAGGCTTGCCCCAGTCGGCTTTTTCCGCCGCCGCGTTGAGCACCGCGAGATGCTTGGGGTGATTGCGCATCAGTGCGCGGCGGAACTCCAGCGGGTCGGTGCCCGCCGCGCGAGCGGCCTCGTCGATGAAGCATTCCA
>VBCZ01000004.1 GCA_005889025.1 Betaproteobacteria bacterium | reverse complement strand
CGAAGAGATCCGTGCGGGACAATTGGCCGCGTATCCGATCGAAGACGCCAATCTGCACCGCATACTCATCCTCGCCCGTCCGGTGGCCGAAGCACGGTCGGCGGCGATCGACGAAATAGAGCATATCGTGCGCGCCGAGATGGCGGGCTTGCTCCAGGCAGGCATCTTCAGGATGCCCGCAGGAGATACGATCGCACCCGGTCATCGGCCTGCTTCGGCGATGACGAGAAATTCGAAGCGCCGCGCACGAAGCCGCGTGTCCGCCGCTGGAAGATAGGCGACAATCGCAGAGAGGAACGCAGTGAAAATTTCCGGAACGAGGCCCGATCGATGAGCGGCGTCAAATCCGAGCGTTTCACCTTTAGGGTCAACGGCACCGAACACACGCTCGAAGCGGACGGCAAGACGCCGCTGCTCGACGTGCTGCGCAATACCCTTGGGCTCAAGGGTACGCGCTTCGGCTGCGGCACCGAGCAATGCGGCGCCTGCTTTGTGTTGATAGAGGGACACGCCCTCGCATCATGCAATATGCCGCTGTGGGCGGTGGAGAAAAAATCGGTCACGACGATCGAGGGACTGGGCCGGCCCGAGGCGCCGCATCCGCTACAGCAGGCGTTCATCGCCGAGCAAGCGGCGCAGTGCGGCTACTGCACGTCAGGAATGCTGATGACCGCAGCCGCACTGCTCGAGCGCTCGCCGCGCCCCAGCGAAGCCGAGGTGAAGCAAGCGCTCGACCGCAATCTTTGCCGCTGCGGCTGCTATAACCGGATCGTGCGCGCAGTGCTGCGCGCGGCAGTGGCTCTGGAGGTGGCGTGAATCCGGCCTTCAATCTCGCGAGTCGCGCAGTTGCCGCCTCGCCGCTGCCCGGGAGCCTGCGCGTAAATCGGCGGCTCGCGCAATGGCTCAAGTTCCGCGTCGAAGGATACATCGAGATATTCTCGGGCAAAGTCGAGATCGGCCAGGGAATCCTGACCGCGCTGGCGCAGATCGTGGCGGAAGAACTCGACGTCTCGCTCGACCAGGTGCGCATGATGCCGGCGTCGACATCGATGAGTCCCGACGAGGCGATCACCTCGGGCAGCCTGTCGGTGCAGGAGTCGGGCACTGCTCTGCGCCATGCGTGTGCTGAAACCCGTGCGATCTATCTCAATGCCGCTGCGGCGCGGCTCGGTACTCCGATCGAAACGCTCAGTGTCGACAACGGCCGCATCGTCAGCACGACCGGTGGAGAGACGAGCTATTGGGAGCTCGTCGACAACGATCTGCTCGACCGCGATGCGACCGGACAGGTGACGCCCAAGCCAGCCAGCGCGCATCGCGTCGTCGGTACGCCGATCGCGCGTCTGGATCTGAGCGACAAGGTCTTTGGCCGGCCGTGCTTTATCCATGATCTCGAATTGCCGCGGATGCTTCACGGCCGCGTCCTGCGGCCGCCGTCTGCCGACGCAACGCTGCTCGATCTCGACGAGGCAAAGGTCTGCGCGCTGCCGAATGTCGTCACCGTCGTCCGCGACGGTTCGTTTGTCGGCGTGCTTGCGGAAAGCGAAGCGGGCGCCGATGCGGCGTTAAAAGAGCTCGCGGCGGGCGCGACATGGCACCAAGGCACGAGCCTGCCCGACGAAGCGTCGTTGGCATCGTGGCTCATGGCGCAGGAGGCCGAGACCAGCATCGTCGACAGCAAAGTCGCAGCAGCGACTCGACCGGTCGCGCGGACCATGAACGCGCGCTATTCGCGACCCTATCTTGCGCACGGCTCCATCGGGCCCTCGTGTGCGCTGGCGCAAGTGCAGGAATCCGGTTTGCGGGTCTGGACACACAGCCAGGGGGTTTTCAATCTGCGCAGGGATCTCGCGCCGGCGCTGGGTCTCGCCGAGAACCAAGTCGTCGTCCAGCACGTGCAAGGCGCCGGCTGCTACGGCCACAATGGCGCCGACGATGTCGCGTTCGACGCGGCTCGACTCGCGCGCGCTGCCGGCGGCCGCCCGGTGCGCGTGCAGTGGTCGCGCGCGGACGAACTCGCGTGGGCGCCCTTCGGCCCGGCGATGGTGATCGATGTCGAAGCCGACCTCGATGCGGAGGATTCCGTCGTAGCTTGGCGGCACACGATCTGGAGCAACGGCCACACGTCGCGTCCCGGGCGCGGGAAGACGCCGGCGCTGCTAGGGGCTTGGCATCTGGCTAAGCCCTTCGAGCGCTTGCCAGCGATCAACCCACCCGCTGCCGGCGGAGGAGGGGCCGAGCGCAACTCGATCCCGCTTTACACCTTTCCCGCGTGGCAGATCGTCAATCATTGGGTCATGGCGATGCCCTTGCGCGCATCCGCGCTACGCTCGCTCGGCGCCTACGCGAACGTGTTCGCGATCGAATCGTTCATCGACGAGCTGGCGGCCACACTCGGCGCGGACCCGGTCGCGTTCCGGCTTCGCTATCTCACCGATCCGCGAGCGCGGACGGTGATCGAACGCGCGGCGGCGAAGGCCCGATGGGCCGACCGGAAAAAGCGCGAGGGCATCGGCCGCGGCGTCGGTTTCGCAAGATACAAGAACACCGGCGCGTACTGTGCCGTGGTCGCGGAGATCGAAGCAGACACGGAGATTCGCGTGCGCCGGCTGGTGATCGCGGTCGATGTCGGCCTGGTCATCAATCCCGACGGTCTGGCGAACCAGATCGAAGGCGGCGCGATCCAGGCGACGAGTTGGACGCTCAAGGAAGCCGTGCGTTTCGATCGCACGAGAGTGACGAGCGAGTCCTGGGAGACTTATCCGATTCTTCATTGCTCCGAGACACCGGCGGTCGAAGTGGAGATCGTGTCGCGCTCCGATTGCCCGGCGGCGGGGGCGGGCGAGGCGGCACAAGGTCCCACAGCGGCAGCGATCGCGAATGCGGTGTTCGATTCGCTCGGCATCCGCGTGCGCGATCTGCCGCTGACGGGCGAGCGGATCCGGGCCGCGATGGGGTAAGCCGGGGACATGACATGGCGGGCTGCGCGGACGGACCGCCTGAAACCAGGAAGTGAGGGGGGTGAGCGGCATGCGTAGAAGAAACTTTGTGGCCTCAGGCCTGGGA
>VBCZ01000174.1:2970-6877 GCA_005889025.1 Betaproteobacteria bacterium | reverse complement strand
TAATGTCCTTAGGGAAACTCGATCATGTCTAAAATCTTCGTCGTTCACGAAAACGACGCCTGGGTCGAACCGCTCCGCGATGCGTTCGCGCTGCGCAAGCTACCTTTCGAAGAGTGGTTTTTGAGCGACGGCAAGGTCGATCTTTCGCAGCCTCCGCCGGAGGGCGTGTTCTACAACCGCATGAGCGCTTCGTCGCACACTCGCGGTCACCGCTACGCGCCGGAGCTCACTGCCGCGGTGCTCGCCTGGCTCGAGATGCACGGCCGGCGCGTCGTCAACGATAGCCGCGCGCTCCAGCTCGAGATCAGCAAGGTCGCGCAATACGCCGCCCTTTCCAGGCACGGCATACGCACGCCGCGCACGGTCGCGGCCGTGGGGCGCGACAACATCGTCGCCGCGGCGAAGACGGTGAAGGGGCCGTTCATCACCAAGCACAATCGCGCAGGCAAGGGCCTCGGCGTCAAGCTTTTCCAAACCGTCGGCGCGCTCGTCGACCACGTCGACAGCGCCGCGTTCGAGGATTCCGTCGACGGAATCACGCTCATCCAGGAGTACATCACCTCGCCTGAGCCGTATATCACTCGCGTGGAGTTTGTCGGGGGCCGCTTTCTTTACGCGGTGCGCGTCGATACGACGCTGGGATTCGAGCTTTGCCCGGCCGACGTGTGCCAGGTCGACGACGCCTTTTGCCCCGTCGGGGAGACAGGGCCTTCGCCGGCCATGCCGCGATTCCGCATCCTGCGCGGCTTCGACCACCCTATCGTCGAGCGCTATCGGCGCTTCATCAACGACAACGGGATCGGGATCGCCGGCATCGAATTCATTGCCGACGCAAGCGGCGATCTCTACACCTACGACGTCAACACCAACACGAACTACAACAGCGCCGCCGAGGACGAGGCAGGCATCTACGGCATGCGCGCGATCGCCGCGTACCTCGGTGCCGAGCTCGCGAAACTGAAGCGCTCGAAAATCGACGCCGACATCGCTGCCTAGCCGTGCCGGAGTTATCATCGACGCTCCCGTTTTTCGGAGGCGATGATGAAGCTCTCAGGCTCGTGCCACTGCGGCGCAGTGAAGTTCACCCTGGATTCGCATACGCCACAGCCGTATATGCGCTGCTACTGTTCGATTTGCCGCAAGACCGCAGGTGGCGGCGGGTACGCGATCAACATCATGGGCGATGCGCCCACGCTGCAAGTGCGCGGCGCCAGGAACGTCGCCACGTACCGTGCGCGCATCAAGGAGAAGGGCGCCAAGCGAGCGAGTCTCTCGCCGGCCCGCCGCAATTTCTGCGCGAAATGCGCCAGCGCATTGTGGGTTTACGATCCTCGCTGGCCGGACTGGGTTTATCCGTTCGCGTCCGCGATCGACACCAAGCTGCCCAAGCCCGCCGAGGAAGTGGAGATTATGCTCAACTATGCTGCGCCCTGGGCGGAGATACCCAAAGGCCGCGGCCACACCCATTTCGGCGAATATCCCAAGGAAGGCATCGCCGACTGGCACAGAAAGCGTGGATTGGAAGTCCGGTAGGTGAGGGTTCATCCGCACGCCGCAGCGGAGCGATGCACCGCTGTCCGAATGAATTCGGACCTACCGCTGAATTCGGACCTACCGCCGCGCCGGGTCGTCTTCCGGTAGCACGTCCGCCGCCCAGTCGCTCTTTTTCCAGTTCGGAACCGGTGTACTGCAGCCGGATTTTGGAACGAAGCTCGAGCGCTCGACGAGGGCATGGCGATGGATGTAGCGCGGGCAATTGGGAAATACGCGTGTCACGGTCACCCTCACGATGAACTGCGCCTCGGGGTACTCGCCGAGCAGCGGGTCATCGGCAGAGATCCTTGCTTCGCCTGAAATCCGCAGACGCCGCTGTCGCTCGAAGTCGATGAACAGCATGCCGACTCGCGCGTTGCGGACGACATTGCCCATCGACAGGAACATGCCGTTCCCGTCGTAGTTGGGAAACGCGATCGTGACCGCGTCGACAACCCGCACGAACCCCGGCTCTCCGCCCTTGTAGGAACAACTCGGCTGGCCGTCGTCGTCCGCGGTCGCCAAAAAGAACATGTCGAGCGATTCGATGTACGCCTTGTCGGCTTCGCCGATCCGGTCGACCACGAGCCGCTCTTCGATGCGATCCGCCAGACGGCGCGTGTCGAACCGATCCTGCAGACTCCGATTGCCTTCGTGATAGAAATCACTCATGGGCGCCTTACTATGCGCTACGTCCGACTTTTCGCGGTTGCTTCGACACCGGCGGTGTCCGTCCGCTCACGCCTTCGGCGCCGGATGAATGTTGTCGACCCAGTGGACCTGCTCGGGGTTGGGCTCGACCGCGGGGATCTCGAGATTGACCACAACCGGCTTTTGGCCGCTGCGCACCAGCACGCACGAGAGCGGCTCTTCGTCGCTGGCATTGATCTCCTGATGCGGGACGTACGGCGGCACGTATATGAAATCGCCCGGTCCGGCCTCGGCGGTGTATTCCAGGCGGTTACCCCATTTCATGCGTGCCTTGCCGCTAACGACGTAGATGACGCTTTCGACGGGTCCGTGGTGGTGCGCACCGGTCTTGGCCTTGGGATGAATGACGACCGTGCCGGCCCAAAGCTTCTCCGCGCCGGCCGTCGCCGCCGTAATCGCCGCGGCGCGATTCATTCCCGGCGTCTGCGGGGTATTGATGTCGAGCTCGTTGGCGTGGACCACGCGCACCCCGTGGAGCCGCCATTTCGATTTGTCCGAGGACGTCACTTGATCGCTCCAATCGCGGATCGAGCGTCACCGCCGGCACCTGCTTCGAGCGTCGGCGGGCGCGGCGCGCCGCGAGTATTAACCATCGATGCGTCCGGGCCGCGTCATGACGGGAACATTGTTGCCGGCCTGCATTCGAGCGCAGGCGGCTAAGGGTGCGCACACAGAATCGCCTTGCATTGTCTTCCCTCCATGGACAATTGCGCGGCGCGATGGCCGCCTGTTTAGTGTATGTCAAAGTCGGCGCAGCGTGAATCCGTCCCGACGGAACCGGCACGCCTCGCGTGCTTGCTACAATGCCGCTCTTTTCGAGGAGGACTTATGGCGATTTCCATGTACCAGGCGTCGGTTCCCGTCTTTGTTCGCATGCTGACCAATCTCAAGAACATCCTTGGCAAGGCATCGGCGTTTGCGCAGTCCAAAAAGATCGAAGATTCCGTATTGCTCAATGCGCGTCTTTTCCCCGATATGTTTCCGCTTACCAGGCAGGTGCACATCGCTACCGACTTCGCGCGCGGCACCGGCGCGCGACTGGCCGGAAGCGAGCCGCCGGCATACGAAGATAACGAGAAGACCTTTGCAGAGCTGATTTCGCGCGTCGACAGGACCATCGAATACCTGGGCACGCTCAAGTCCGGACAAATCGACGGATCGGAGGAACGCGAAATTGTGCGCCCGATTCGCGGCGAGCCGAAGAAATTCAGCGGCATCAATTACCTTCTTCAGTTCGCATTGCCCAATTTCTATTTTCACATGACGGCGGCGTATGCGGTCCTGCGCCACAATGGCGTCGAGCTCGGCAAGGCCGATTTTATCGGCGCGCTGGATTAGTTGTTGCTCTTGGGGTCCGGACGCCGCCAGAGTGGCATCTGACCTCTATCTGCCGCGTGGACGAACGGGAGGTCTTGCGATGCAGCGTGAGCCCTGCTCCAAGGTGACGTCCCCTCCATGGGATAATCGCGCTAAGGAGAGGAGCGTTCATGATCGTCCCGGCTCTGGTTGCGTTCTTCGCCCTCGTCGGCCTGCTCTTCATGCTCCTGTCGTTGCGTCGGATGCGTCGCCGGCGCTATGGCGCGTGCGCATTTCATGGGCTCTCCGCGCTGGTGTTCTTCCTTGCCGCGGCCTGCGCCGGCCTGCTCGGCTTTAATCTCCTCAG
>VBCZ01000174.1:0-2940 GCA_005889025.1 Betaproteobacteria bacterium | reverse complement strand
TTCGACGCGCTTCTGACGTACCCTTCCGGTGTGACACAGCGCTATGCGCTGCGTGGTGACGAATGGCAAATCGATGCGCGTCTGCTCAAGTGGCGAGGCATCACCAACGTTCTGGGATTCGACACCGCGTATCGCCTGGAACGAATCGCTGGACGCTACAGTGACATCGATCGCGAGCGCGCGTCGCCCCGCACGGTGTACGCGCTGCATCCGCCCGAAGGCGTCGACGTCTGGGCACTGCTGCGCAGCTACCACGACTACGTTCCCTGGGCCGACGCGTTGTACGGCAGCGCGACTTACGTGCCCATCGCCGATGGCGCAGCCTATGAGGTCAAGGTCTCGCAGGACGGCCTCATCGCGAGACCGCTCAATCTCCCTGCCCGTCAGGCCCTGGGCGCGTGGCGCTAGCCGAGACGCCGCTTGAGAACAGCCGGCAGGCGGCGCGCCGCCTCGGGAGCATCGACGCTGCCCGCGGTGCGCGTCGCCATCTCGTCGACGAGACGCGCGACCGTTCCCTCCTGCGGCAATGAAACACCGAAGTGCAGCAGCACGTCGCCCCGGTAGATTCCCAACGTCGGAAAATTCTCGACGTCGATATCCGCGCATACATCGCTGTCGTCCTCGATGTCCAGCCATGCGAAGACGATGCCCGGCCGCGCCTCGGCAATGCGCTCGAAGCTCGCCCGGAACTCGTTGCAGGTGTCGCACCATGCCGCGCACAGCGCAACGACGACGAGGCGCGAGCCCTCGATCCAGTGCGTCAGCAATTCACGTACGTCGTCGGCAGCCGTCGTCAATACGCGCATGGTTGTCGAAAGATTGTCCCTTCGGCAAGCTCAGGGCAGGCTCTGAGCGGCCTTTAGCCCCGGACTTGATCCGGGGGAAGGATCCCCTATTGATGAAAACTCGCGCGTCCCGCACAGTAGATTCTTCGTCGCTACGCGCCTCAGAATGACGGACCTTGTGCTTTCTCGGAATGACAATTGACGTTGTCCGGTAGTTTCGGGGCCGGTTCGGCGGGTTTTTACAAGTTAGGCGCCAGCCGCCTTCTTGCACTTTCGACACTGAGCCCTGCCCGCCGGGCGAAATCCACAAGCTGGTCTTCACCAATCTTCCCCACTGCGAAATAAGTCGAGTCGGGGTGCGCGATATAAAAGCCCGAAACCGATGCCGCTGGAAGCATGGCGTTGCTTTCGGTGACCGACATGCCGATTTTCGTCGCCCCGAGCAGATCGAATAGCGGCCCCTTGACCGCATGATCGGGACACGCGGGGTAGCCCGGCGCCGGACGGATGCCGCGGTACTCTTCGCGGATCATCGCCGAGGCATCGAGTTTTTCGTCCGGCGCATAACCCCAGAACTCCCGCCTGACCTTCGCATGCAGCCACTCCGCGAACGCCTCGGCGAGGCGATCGGCGAGCGCCTTGAGCATGATCGCGCTGTAATCGTCTTTTTTTGCCTCGAACTCGGTGAGCTTTTTCTCGATCCCCAGCCCGCCGGTCACCGCGAACGCCCCGGCGTAATCGGCGACGCCGGAATCCCTGGGTGCGACAAAATCGGCAAGGCAATAGTTCGGCTTGAGCGAGGGCCGCTCGTTTTGCTGGCGCAGATTGCGCCACGTCAACACGACACCGGTGCGCGATTCGTCGCCGTAGAGCTCGATATCGTCACCGACGGAATGCGCCGGCATCAAGGCGATCACGCCATTCGCGGTCAGCCAGCGTCCTTCGACGATACGCGTGAGCATCGCCTTGGCATCCGCGTACACGCTGCGCGCGGCTTCGCCGACGACCGCATCGTCCAGAATCGCCGGAAACGGCCCCGACAGCTCCCACGTCTGAAAAAACGGCGCCCAGTCGATGAATCCTGCGAGCAAGCCCAAGTCGACGTGCCTGATCTCCCGTCGACCGAGAAGCGCGGGTTTCGCCGGCGTGTAGCGTTCCCAATCGCCCTTGAACGCGTTGGCGCGCGCCGCGGCCAGCGAGATCAGCGCCGGCCCTTTTTTGCTCGCATGCTGCGCGCGGATTTTTTCGTAGTCGCTTGCAACGCCTGACACATAGGCGGTCTTGAGGCTTTCGGAAAGCAGATTGCTCGCGACGCTCACGGCGCGCGACGCGTCGGGGACATAGACGGTCGCCCCGTTGTAGTTGGGAGCAATTTTCACCGCCGTGTGCACGCGTGACGTGGTCGCGCCGCCGATCAGAAGCGGCTGCTCCATGCCGAGCCGCTGCATTTCGTGCGCGACATGCGCCATTTCTTCCAACGACGGCGTGATGAGCCCTGAGAGCCCGACGATGTCGGCGTTGCGCTCGCGGGCGGTGTCGAGAATCTTCTGCGCCGGCACCATGACGCCGAGATCGATCACGTCGAAGTTATTGCACTGAAGCACCACGCCGACGATGTTCTTTCCGATGTCGTGCACGTCACCCTTGACGGTGGCCATGACGATCGTGCCCTTGGGCTTGCCGGCGTCGCCCGATCTCGTCTTTTCCGCCTCGATGAACGGGATGAGATGCGCGACTGCCTGCTTCATCACCCGCGCGCTTTTGACGACCTGCGGAAGGAACATCTTGCCCGCGCCGAAGAGGTCGCCGACGACGTTCATGCCGGCCATCAGCGGTCCCTCGATCACCTCGATGGGCTTGCCGCCGCGCTGCTCGATCGCGCGGCGCGCCTCTTCGGTGTCGTCGACGATGAAGGTGGTGATGCCTTTCACCAGCGCGTGCGACAGCCGCGCCTCGACCGGGACGTCACGCCAGGCGAGATCCTCGGTGACGTGCTTTCCCGTGGACTTGTAGGTCTCGGCAAACGCTACAAGCTGCTCGGTCGGGCTTTGCCCGTCGTCGCGCCGCCGGTTGAGGACCACGTCTTCCACCAGCCTCTTGAGCACGGGATCGAGCTCGTCGTACACGCCGAGCTGGCCCGCGTTGACGATGCCCA
>VBCZ01000173.1:504-11907 GCA_005889025.1 Betaproteobacteria bacterium | reverse complement strand
CTTGCGATGGTCCGATCCGCCCGCGAGCAGCGCGACATCGAGCTCGACCGTCAATTCGCCGTGAATCGCTGAGAAGAAGACGTGCCCACGCGATCCCCAGCGCGCTCGAGCAAACGCATCCGGAACGCATCGCCGGCCGCTTCGGCGACCCGCAGGAAAATCAAACACGGCCGCGACGCCGATACGGAACGTCTGCTCCGACATTGGCGCGACGCCGTGCCCAACGACCGCATGGCACATCTGGTCAAGGATGCGACGCGGGCTCTCGTCCGCGCGCTGCAGATGCGCCTTGCGGAGCACGACGTGTCCTTCGGCCACTGGACTTTCCTGCGCATCCTGTGGGAGAGCGATGGCCTGACGCAGCGCGAGCTGAGCCGCGAGGCGGGAGTGATGGAGCCGACGACATTTGCGGCATTGAAAGCAATGGAGGCTCGCGGCTACGTCGTGCGCCGGCAGCTCGCCGGCAACCGTCGCAAGGTGCATATTTTCCTGACCGCGCAGGGCCGCGCGTTGAAGCGTCGGCTTGTTCCGCTGGCGGAAGACGTGAATCGAATTGCCGTGCGCGGCGTCGCGGCTGCCGATATCGTCGCGACGCGCAGGACGCTCCTCGCCGTGCTGGTCAACCTCGCCCGGGACGAGCTGCAGTCGCTGGGCAGGATCCTGGATCTTGCGGACAAGGCGAGCCGCGCCGGTCGGACAAAGGTGAAGGCCCAACGGCCTTGATCGAATTTGTGGGAACGCCATGAACAAACTGCGTCTGACCCTGGCTTGCTGGGACTACGACCGCACCCGTGCGCTCGCCGACGGAAGTGTTCCGGTGGACGGCATCGAGCTCAATTACCTCAATTTGCATGTCGAGGAAACGTTCTTCCGCATGCTCCGCCATCGCGAATTCGACGTGGCGGAAATGTCCTTGTCGTCGTACTCGGTATCGGCGGCGCGCGACGACCCGCCATTCATCGCCATTCCGGTGTTCCCCTCGCGTTTTTTTCGGCAGTCGTGCATTTTCATTTCCGCGAAAAGCGGCATCCGCGAGCCTAAGGATCTCATCGGCAAACGCGTAGGCACCCCGGAATACCAGATGACTGCTCCGGTATGGATCCGCGGCATCCTGCAGGACGAGTACGGAGTCGACCCTGCGAGTGTCGAGTACTGCACCGGAGGCGAGGAAGAGACCGGCCGCGACGAAAAACTCAAGCTCGACCTGCCCTCGAAATTCAAGCTCACCCGGATCGGCCCCGCCCAGACCCTGGCGCAAATGCTCGCCACTGGCGACATCGATGCGCTCCACTCCGCGCGGATCCCGTCGACCCTTCATTCGCATCCGGATGCGGTCAAGCGGCTATTCGAGAACTATGTCGACATCGAGCGTGCGTATTATCGGAAGACGAAGATCTTTCCCATCATGCACAGCGTCGTCATCCGTCGCGACGTCTACCGGGCAAACCCCTGGATCGCGGGCTCGTTATACAAGGCGTTCGTTCGCGCCAAGCAGAAGGTCTACGAAAACCTCTACACGACTTCTGCGCTGACGACGATGTTGCCCTGGCAGATCGCGCAGGTCGAGGATGTTCGCCGCGAGATGGGCGACGACTGGTGGCCGTACGGATTCGAGCCGAACCGTCATGTGCTCGACACGTTCCTGCGCTATCACCACGAGCAGGGGCTATCGAAGCGCAGATTGCGGCCGGAAGAGTTGTTCGCCCCGGAGACGCTCGACTCGTTCAAGATCTGACTTGCCGCCAGCAAGAGCGCCGACGTCCTCGCTTTAGGCGGACGTTCCCCAGCGACCCAGCGTTTGAATACGTTCCGCGCCGGCGAGCTCGGAAAGAAAATGCGGACCAGGCGCGGCGGGTGTCGAGAGGTCAAACGCCTCGCCGGCGACCGCCTTCAACCCGGCATGCGTATCGCGCTGACGAACTGCATTCTCCAACGCCTCGCGGTCGACCCAGACCTGCTTTCCGGAAGCGATCTTGAGATAGATCCTGCCGGTAAGTTGATCGGCGAAATTGACTTCGCGAAATTTGTGCACGCATTGCTCAAGAAATCCAATGTTGCGATCCGGTGCGAGAACCTCCTTGTCTTCGTAGAGCGATTGAGGCGTTCTGGCATCGACATTCACCTTGCGATAGCGCTCGATGTCGAGCATGCAGCCGACGTCGAGCACATTCAGCACGTCGTTCCGGCCGAACGCGACGGTCCGCGGGCGCTCTCCGAGCCGCACGCTGTTGTCGAGGAACTCGAAATGAACACGCTTGTCGGTTCGCGCCACCCACGTGAAGAACAGATGCGGGATTCCGGAATAAGCCTCCACGCCGTGCGCGAGCGTATCGTCGACGGCCTTGTAGCGGCCGAATTCCAGACCGCGGTCCCACGCGCGCTCGACAAGCGACGCGGGCGGTGTGATCATGAAAAAAAGGTAAACGATCTGCCCGAAACGAGTCAACAGATTGCTGCCCGCCTCCTCGGAGTCCGGCGCGAAACTGTCGAACCTGAATCGATCGATCAGCAAATGCGACATGTCGCCGCGTTCGGCCTTGCGCGCCATGTAGCGATCGAGCTTGTGATCGATAATATCCAGCTCTTCGCCGGTAAACGCGCCGCCGTATTTGTACGCGGCGCCGAGCAACGCGTAATCGAGCAATTGTTTGCGCCAAATGTCCGGACTGATCAGCGCGAACTCGCTCCAGCGCTCGCCGATGTCGCCCGCGAGCTTTCTTTGAAGCGGGCGCAACGTGCTCTTGCCCGAAGCCGACGCGCCCTTGGTGTTCATCACGACCGGATGCAGCTGTCGCGGCAATAGCGCGTAACCCTCGGCGTTCGCCGCTTCCGGGACCCAGGAATCGAGCAACCGGCCGATCTCGTCGCTGGCGTGATTGTTCGTCGCCAGAAGCATCGCCAGCGACGATATGAGTGCCCGGCCGCCCCACAGCTCGCCGTGGCGAACGAGCAGCGCCGAGACGACTCTCGCCAGCGCGCGGTAGGCGGCCTTGTGTGACGGAGCGCCGTCTGAGAGCGCTTTCGCTTGCCACCCGGCGACGATTGCGCGCTCGCGACCGACTGCGCTTTCCGGCACGGGCGTGGCAACCGAACGTCGACGCAAGAAGCCGAAAAGCGATTTGGGCGCCTCGGGCGGTGCGACCGGCTGCGGCGGAAACAGCGCCGCCAACTCGCTTTCGATCAGCTCCGACAACTCCTTCCTGGCAGCGTCGTAGGTCGAGCGGATCGAATCGATCCTGGGTTCGACATAGCCCGCGAGAATGACGCAGGTGATCCTCCGGAAATTGATTCCGAGATCTTCGATTTTCGGCCCGTCTGGAACCGAGATATCGGCGGTCACGCGAACGAGCAACTCATGCAGGGCGAGGCGCTCGGGCCGGAAAGCGACCAGCTCCCCGTAGTCCAGGCCCGTGAGATCGCGCAACTCCCGGGCGCTATCGATATCGGTGAAAACATTCTCCGGCCGGAATATCGTGCTGAGCGGACGCAACCGATCGGGAATCTGCGATTGCAGCCCCGGATTCCAGGGACCGAACGGGGCATCGCCTTGGAGAGCAGAATCCATCAGCGGAATGAGTCGGAGCGGTAGCCTCGAGGTTTGGATGCCGCGAAGTGAAGAGCGTGCGCGGCAGATTGTACCGGCTTGATCACCTATCATTAGCCGGCCATCGAAGCGGTTCAACGCGCGGGATGCGGCCCTCGTCGCGCGCAGGCATTCGGCGGACTCGGCGGCGTTTCCGCAAGGGATCGGTGCGGCGACGCTCACGGGCCAAGGCTGACGATGCGCGTCACCGCGTCGAGCGGGAAAGGTGCCCCGACGAGACGGCGCCGGCGAGGAGGGGGGTGTTCACGGCAATCGCCGTCCGTCTGGGCAGTCTTCCCCACGCAAGCAGCATGCCAGAAGTCCCGCTGTGTCCATGCGGTGGCGCTGCGTGGCGAAACACCGCCCCTTTTTTCGCCAGGCGATAAACATGAGCTGGAGTAAGAATCGCAAGCCCGCCGGGGGAGTGCGTCCGGTGCTGTTGATGGCGGCGCGTCGCGCACCGTCTGACGTCGGTAACGTTCGGGCGCGACCTCAAGCGGATTTCAGCGCTTGCGAGTGCGTTGTAATCCTGCGATCAGCGCACGAGTTGCGGCAGCAAGTTCCGAACCCCGTCAACTGCGTTCCCGTTCGGCGAGAGATGCCAGGTAACCTAGGCACCCCAGGAGCACCGCCGTCATCCCCGCAAGGAGCAAGGTGCCGACCTGGAACCCGCCAAGGTTAAACTCACCGCGAAGACGCGAAACGATCGCGAGCGCGCAGAGAATTACGCCGACGATCCCGCCAACCCGACCCATCCAGAGCAGCAGCTTTCCCATGGGTGATCGCTCCGAGTCTGTCCCACGTACCAGAAAAAGCAGCCGTCGCGACTGACTTGCACCTTAAGTCTACTGCATTGTGTGATGTTCAGCGCGAGGTCGCGGCCGCGCGCGAGCATTCGCGCGCTCGTTGTGTGCCTGGCGCGGCCGGCGGGGATGAGCCGGGCATCGGATCTTCGCGGCCGGATTGATCAGTCCCGGCATTCGCACATGCACTGTCATCGGCGAGCGCGAGGGAACGCCGCTTCGCTTGTCGCGGTGGTCCCGGAGGCTCTCCCGCCCGTTCATCCCGGTCAGGCAATCCGGAAGAGGGGCTCCAGCTTGCCTTGACGCCACAAGAACCACGCCTTGGTACGTCCCGATGGCAGGAAATAGATCACACGACCGCATTCCCTCCAGCCGAGTTGGAACAGGCCCTTGTAAGTGTCGGTGCGATCGATCCGGGCCAAGGTGTAGGCACGCTGGTATCCGCGCGCTCGCGCATGGGCGAGCATCGCCCGCAGGACGAAGGCATGCAGGTTCTTGCCCCGGAAGGCCGGCAGCGTGAGGGCGTCGGTCGTGTAGACCTCGCCTTTGCGCAGCCGGATCGGGTGCTCCGGCAGGGCCTCTCCCCGGGTGAAGCAGATCCAATTCACATGCGCGATCGTATTGCCGCTCATCGCCAGAAAGCAGAGCTCGCCGCGACGCAAGCGATCGAGGTAGAGCTCGCGCGCCTTCTCATCGCTCCCCGGCATCGGAGGCCCGTCGAGGATATAGAGCCATGGATCCGAGGAGTACAGGCGGCTGATTTCGTCGATGTCGGCCGGGCGCGCCAGCCGCAACGTTACCTCGGCATCCGGTTCCGCTTCGGGTAGGTCGTCGAGCAGCGACCGCTCCAGAAGAACATCGCAGCCGAGTTCGCCCCAGGGAGCGAGTGCTCGACCAAACAATCCCGCAAGCCAAGGTGCGACGTTCATCCAAAAACCTCGCGCTGGGTTTCGTGCTGCCGGGGCGCTATCCCTCACTGCCATGTCTTCTTGTTGCATGCGCAGCTTCGGCCGGTCCTCACGCCGCCGCGCGATATCTCAAATCGAGCCGCGCGTGGGAATCTCATCGCGACGATCATCGGCGTGCGGTTCCGCTACGATTCCGTGTGCACGTCTCGTTGTTTGTGGGTCGCGCGCGCATCCGGTCGACGGTGTTCAAACCCGCGCAAAGCGCGAAGCAGTAGTGGCGGCCTTGCGCGGCACCGAGATGATCGCAAAGGTCATGACTGGCATTGACTTCGGAGAAGGGGTCGAGCTGCCGAAGAAGGGTCGTCAGAAAATCGCCTCCGGATCAAATCGTAGAATACAACTCATCACGATATCTCGCTTCGGTTTGCCGCAATACAAATCCGTCCTGCGCCCGGTCCGGGCACCCCGAATTGAGATTACAATCGATTGGCGCTTCGGCAACGCTCACGTTTCGGCAACAGTACCGCGAAGCCGGCGCCGATAAACTTCGAAGACCATCAGGTTTCCCGATCGGACCCATAACCATGGTGATGAGCACGAGCGGCGCAGATCGAGCTCTCCTCGATGCCACTCCTCAGATTCTGCTGGTGAATCCCGCCAGCACGGCCTCTAGCCACAAGGCATTCGAGCCCAACATCTATCCGAATCTGGGCTTGCTGACGCTGGCCACATCGCTCCAGTGCGCCCTGCGTCGAAGCAATGTAGATGCAAAAGTACTCTATTACGATGGCGCTCTGCTCGGCGATGATTTTATTCATTCGCATATCGCGCAAAACGCGGATCGCCTGGCGGTCATCGGCTACAGCGCCTACACGCTGAATTATGGAGCGTGCATCAGCCTGGCGCGCCATGCGAAAGACTGCAACGCCAGCATCGTCAACGTCATCGGCAACGACCATTTTTCCGCCCTGTATCAGGAGGTCATGACGCGGCAACAGGGTGTGTTTGATTACGGCTTTTGCGGCAATGATGTGGTCGAGGGCTTCACGGAGTTCGTCCTCGGCATATTGACCGGAAATATCGCCAAGCTGAATTCCTATCCGGGCCTTGTCTTCCGGGATTCCCAGTCCGATAGCGGAGTCATATGCTGTCCTGAAAATCCGGCGGAGTTCTCGAGGCTGCCTTTACCGGATTATTCATTGCTTGATTCTCTCGTTCCCCACGCTGACCAGTACCACCGCGAACAGCGGGCATTCTATGCATACGTGCGTGAAGAAGGCCTGCGAATGACCGTAATCGAGATTGCCCGCGGTTGTCTGAAATTCAGCGGCCGCCGCAACGAGAGCGGCATCCCGCTCAATGCCTGTGACTTCTGCGGAATCATCCCGGGTGGCAAAGCCCTCAGCGGTCAAAATGCGCAACGAGCGTGGGAAATAATTCGGAATGCGTTCGACCAAGGCTACAACTATCTTTTTGTGACTGCCGACTAGCTGCCCTCTACGTTCTGGCCGCTGCTGCGGAACATGGCCGATCAGATGCCGGATTGGTATCGGGATCTCAAACCTGCGGATCGACCCCGAATGATGTGTTACGCCCGCGCGGATGCCTTCCGCGAACGCGTGCAGGATCGCATCGACGTGCTGATGAACACCCTGGGATTCGACCATTTCTTCGTCGGCCTGGATGGTTTTTCATCGATCTCGTTGCGCGCCATGAACAAGGGAATCAATCGACTCGCAAACGATACCGACGATCTCTTGCACCACAACTTGGTGGCATGCCGAGAGATCGCGCGGCGAGGGGGCAAGCTGTCGGCCGGCGCGGTGATTACGCACATTGGAATCACCCCCGAGATGCTGGAGACCAACTATCGAATGATGCGACAGATCGTCAGGCAGTATCCCCGCCTGTTCATGGAGCTCGATTTCGAGCTGCTCTGCCCGATACCGGGCTCTCTCGCTTTCGACTATTTGCGGCGACCCGGCATGGCTCGCGCAAGAGCAGATGCGTTGGGATTGAACGTCGACGATCGCTCTTTGGAGGAGTTGCATTCGAAATACCGTGGGAAAGACGAATTGGATCCACAGGAGCTGACGCGTGATTTCATCCTCGGCTGCTGCCCGGATATCACGGTCGAGATGGCGCACGAATACTTGCACAGGATCCGACAACTGGTGATCGACGAGGGAATTGCCTACGACTGTAGCAATATCGGCGAACAAGTGGCCGGGTGACCGGCCACCCGCTTTCGGTCCTGAGACAACGCCGCTGCATTCACTCGACTCGCGCTGCCGGCTCGATTTCCCGCGGAAATCGACTCCGCGCGTCATCCGGAAGCTTTCACAAGGTATTCAACAGGCCTTTGCGCTTGGCTGCGGCTGCCAAGTTCGTAATGCGCTCCTAAAGTGGCGTTGGATCCCCTATTCTTGTCAGCAGGCTCGAAGAACAAAAAGATGATCGGATATCAGCTCACCATCAACGCCGAACGGCATCCGGATGCCGTCGCGGTCGTCTTCGGCGCCCGCCGGCTGACCTACGCGGCCCTCGACGAGCGCGCCTGCCGGCTGGCGAATGGCCTGGCGGGGCTTGGCGTCGGTCGTGGCGACCGCGTCGCCGCGCTGCTCCACAATTGCACTCCATTCCTCGAGGCGTTGTTCGCGACGGCCAAGCTTGGCGCCGTGTTCGTCCCGATCAACTTTCGCCTTGTGGCGCGCGAGGTGGGAGCGCTGCTCGATGCCTGCGGACCGAAGGTGCTGCTCGCCGGGGAAGGGTTCGCCGATCTCCTTACTACACTCGAGGCCCGCCCCAACTTCCCGGAGCATCGGATCTGGGTGGATGATCATTTCCCGGTCGAGCCGAGCCCGGATCCCGCGCACCCCTACGAGGCGTGGCTCGCGGCCCAGCGCGCGGACGAGATCGAAGAGGTGGTGCTCCCGGGCGCCGTGCAAATGCTGCTGCATTCGTCCGGCACGACGGGCCTGCCCAAAGGGATCATCTACACTCACGCCACGACGCACGCCTCGTCGACGGCGAAAATCATCGACTTCGGGCTGACGAAGCGGGACGTGACCGTGGTGTTCGGCCCGCTGTTTCACGCCGGGCCTCTGCTGGACCTCACGATGCCGCTGTTGCTGCGCGGCGGACGCCTCGTCCTCGGCGCCTCGCGGCAATTCGACCCGGCGCGGCTGCTGTCGACCGTGGCCGCCGAGGGCGGCACCGTGATTCCGATCTATCCGACGATGCTGCGGCGCGTGCTGAGCGAGGTCAAGGACCTCTCGGTGTACGACCTGCGCAGTCTGCGGCTGATCATCACCGGCGGCGAGGCCGCTCCGATCCCGGTCATCCGGGGCGTGCACGAGCGCTTTCCGCACGTCGCCTTCGTCAACAACTACGGCAGCACCGAGGGCGGGCCGATCACGACCTTGCTCGCAGCTGAGGACAGTCTGCGCAAGATCGGGTCGGTGGGCAAGCCAGCCTTCGGCATGCAGGTGCGCATCGCCGACGCGAACGGCCGCCCGCTTCCGCCAAAGCAGGTCGGTGAAATCCTCGTGCGCGGGCCCTTCGTCTGCCGAGGCTACTGGAACCGTCCCGAATTGACTGCCGAAAGCTCGCGCAACGGCTGGTGGCACACCGGCGACCTCGCCTGGCGCGATGAGGAGGGCTTCATCTACATTTCCGGCCGCAGCAAGGACATGATCAAGAGCGGTGCCGAGAACATCTTCCCGATCGAGGTCGAGCAGGTGATCGCCACGCTGCCCGGCGTGGTCGAGGTCGGCGTCATCGGCGTGCCCGATGAGGACTGGGGCGAAACCGTGGCGGCGTTCGTCGTCAAGACACCGGATGCCGCAGTCGATGCGGGCGCCGTGATCGCGCATTGCCGGGAGAACCTCGCGAGCTACAAGAAGCCGCGCTACGTGCAGTTCGTCGAAAGCCTGCCGCGCAACACGACGAACAAAGTCGACAAGAACGCGCTGCGGGAGCAGTTCGCCGATTGCGGCAAGACTGAGCAGACCTGACGCTGCGCGGCGCCGGAGCATCGCGCGACTCCTACGCTTCGACCTCCTTGGGCTTGCGCTCGAAGCGATCCCGCAGGCGCCGGGCGGCCTTGATCGAGAGGTGCCGCGCGAGCAACGGCATGGGCATGCGCAGCCAGTGCGAACGCATGTAGAGCAGCCAGTTGGCGAGGCGTATTCCTGAGGGTGCTTCTCGCGCTGGAGCGCTCACAAAGCGGTACGTGAAAAGGCGATCCATCAACGAATTCAACGCCGGCCCCGGAGCCCAGGCCGACGCCGCCTGGTCGATCTCCGGCGGGATCGGCGTGCCGAGCATCCGCTGTGCCTGGCGCAGCATGTAGTAAAGCGGGCGGCCGAGCCCGTGCAGCCGGGCGCGAGCGATGAGCTGATCCCAGAACCCGAGGTTGGCACCGAAATGCCCAAGCAGGTCGTTAAGATCCAGGAGATCGCGCAGCGGCTTGCCCACGTCATCGTTGAACAAGTGCACGGTGCTGTGCAGAACCATATCGGCGGGCGCCAGCACGCGAAGTCGCGGGTCGGCGAGCGGCTGGGAGGCCGCCAGCAGCGCCGCCGCATCCGGGTGGAAGCGGCCCGTCAGGGGCACGATCGTATGGTGAATGTCGAGTGGAGTCTCGCGCTCCGCGTGTTGCAGCGGCGGGATTTCGTGACCCCATTCGCGATAGTAGCGCTGGTCGTAGTCGTCCAAGTCCGCGACGGCCCAGCCGCTGCGGATCAGCGTGCGCTCGACTTCCTCGATCTTCTCCCGGGGCACCATGAAGTCGAGGTCGCCGATGAACCGGCCGCGCGCGGCCGGCAACTGCGCCATGACGTATGCGGTGCCTTTGAGGAGGATGATCGGCGTGTCGACCTCAGCGAGCGCACGCAGAACGCGGTTGACTTCGAAACGGATTGCGGTGTGCGTCGATTCCGCGGCGATCCTCGCCGCGTGCATGTGGCTCCTCGCTTTGCCGGGAACCTGTGCGAACAGGCCCCTGCTAACAAGCTCGTCGGCCAGTCGAGCGAGCAGAGCGTGCTCGCCCGCGGCCACGAGGAGGTCATTCCATTGGCGAAGGCTCAGCGCGAGGGTTGTCGGCGGATCGAGCAGCGCCGAGACGAGCAGACCGTGTCGAGACGCGGTCACGCCGAGGCTCGGCGGGCGGGCCGCCGATCAGCGTGAAGTCGGTTGATCGCGTGGATCGCCGAGTCCAGATCGGAATAGGTGAGCGAGTAGAGTCCACACTGTGCGACCACGGCAGTCATCATCTCGAACCCGGTGCGCAGCATCGACGCGTAGTTGACTGTGCTATCGACGAGCCAGCGGAACGCCTCGGCCCGGTCGAGCGCCTTGAGCGTCGTGGCAGCACCCTCGGCGTATGCGGGCGCAATGACCAGACTCGGAGGCGCAGATTCCCCTGCGCGGGCGATCGCCTCCGGTGGAGGTTGCATGTAGGCGATGTCGCCCTTCGGGGTGCCGTGATACACCCGGCTCAAACGCGCCCGTGGCTCGAAGGCTGCGATGACGCCGATCCCCTTGTTCTTGAGCGAGACCGGACGCGGGTTCGGGCAGACGCTGCCGTCCTCGAACGAGAACACCGCCATCTCGTCGGACAGCAATCGCCAGCCGCGCCACGCCAGCGCGGCGCTCAAGCTGCTCTTTCCCGATCCGGACGGCGCCGGCATGATGAGTGCGCGCCCGTCACGCTCGAGAACGGCAGAGTGCATGATGAGCGGCGTCACATCGCTCGAGACGGGGCCCCAGTTGCGAACCGTTTCCATGGCTGTGAAGGCGCGGTGCGCCGGGACCGGTTCGATGGCCAGGCTAGTCGTCGACGCCACGGCGAGCGGCTTGACAAGGCGATGCCACAAGGAAGGCGCCTCGACCAGGACGTGCGCATCGTCGATTCCCGGCGGCTCCTCGAGCGAATACGGCGCGTACATCTCAGCGAATTCATCGACGAGGCGGGCGATCCTAATGCGCAAGTGCGTCGTAAAGACACCGGTGTTGAGATTCACGCCCTCGGACCGGAGGCGCCGCGCGAGCGCTTGTCGGGAAAGGTCGCGGACTAGCACGCCGCGACGGGCTCGATCAGGCCGAG
>VBCZ01000173.1:0-465 GCA_005889025.1 Betaproteobacteria bacterium | reverse complement strand
GGAACTCTGCGATGTGCTGGCATAGCTCGGCGCTCGTCGCAGGGCCGGCCATGATGATCTCCAAGACCTTCCCTGCTACGATGTCGAGCACGTGCGTGTTTCCGGTCAGCGGGTTGTAGACGACGTAATCGCCGTCCCAATACCGCAGCGGCAGCTTGGCCTCGACAGGTACCTGCCAGGCGGCGGTTGCTTCCATGGACGGTCGCTCGCTCCCCTCGATTGAGGGAAGATACCAGAGGAGAGTGGGTGCTGCTAGCCGACGGGAAGGCGTGGCGGCGCGACAACATCCTGTAGAGCCCCCGGCCTAGGCGGCGCGCCGGGGCTAGGTGACCGATCAGGCGCTACTTAGGAAGCTCGCACTGGACCACGGTCACCTTCATGCCGGTGATGCTGGACACTGCTTTCTGGGCCTTTCCTGCGGTTCCGTGCATCGAGGTACAGGCTTCCGCGCTTGAAACCATGATC
>VBCZ01000172.1 GCA_005889025.1 Betaproteobacteria bacterium | reverse complement strand
ATTCTGCAGGTGACATCTAACAACCCATAGGCAAGCGCTTAGCCAGACAGCATCGACCCAGCCCGTTCCCGTCATGCGGCAACGCTGCGCGGGGAGCGGGCTCTTTTTTTATGAAGGCTTGGTCGCGAGCAGTCGAGCGGCAGTTAGGCGTTAGCTGCGCGCTCACGATCTGTGAGCGGCGCTAATAGTTGCAGCTGGTGGTCACCAGACCCTTGGCGCGACGACCGTCGGCCTAATGGGTGGTAACGGGCTCGGTGAGGGTGGCGCCGGGCTGGGTGAGGCCGAGCTTGGAGACGAACGCCGGCCAGCGTGGGTCCGTGCGCAGGTTGTGCAGTAGCGGGTCGATCTTAACGTAGGTGACGCCCGGATCGCGCAGCTCGTACGTGCGTTCCAGCCATTCGAACGCGCGATCGGCGTCGTGGCGGCAGGCGTGGACGCCGGCGATCTGATAGGCCGCCTCGTCGCCGTGTTTTTGGATGAGATCCGCAAGCGAGGTATCCGCTGCGGCACCCTCGCCGCGCGCGTCGTGCACGACGGCGAGCGCTAGAAGGCGGAAGCTCTCGTTCACCTCCCGCTGCGCTGCGGCGAGCGCTTCGTCCTTGCGACCGTGCGCGAGATGGACCAAGCTCAGCCAGCAGTGGACTAGCCCGCCTTGCGGATTGAGTTGCAGACTCGCGTTGAGCGGACCCTCTGCCGCGTCCGGCATGCCGGCACCCAGGCAATACAAGCCCAGGTTGCGCTGAATCGCCACGTTCAGAGGATCCAGGGTTGCAGCGCGCTGCAGAAGCTCGATTGCCTCATCGAAGCGTCCGAGCTTGCCCGCGAGAACCCCCGCCGCATTCGCCACGACCGCGCTACCCGAAGCGAGCTCGAGAGCCCGGCTGAAGGACTCATCCGCTCCCTTCCAGTCCCAGTCGCTCGAGCCGCGAATCCAGCCCATCGCCGTGTGGGCTTCCGCGAGGTCGGGTTCGAGCTGAAGCGCTTTCTGCGCCGCGGCGCGGGCCTTGGCATAGCCCTCTGCGCGTGGAACCCAGTTCTGTCCCGCCTGATCGGAATAGGCGCGGGACAACCCTGCCCACGCCAGCGCGTAGGTCGGGTCGACCTGCAACGCGCGAACGAAGCTCTCGATGCCCTTGGCCGTGCGCTCGCGCGTGAGCTGATCGCGGAAGAATTGCGCGTGCATATACAACCGATACGCCTCGGCGTTATCACTACGGCCCTTCGCCGCCAATTGCACTTCCGCTTTCACTTGCTCCGTCGATGCGGATTCCAAGGCTTCGTGCAACAGCGCGTGGCGCAGCTCCTTGACCACCGATTGCGCGATGTCATCCTGGACCGCGAAGATGTCGTCGAGCTCGCGGTCGTAGGTTTCCGACCACAGGTGCGAATCCGTCGCCACCTTGACCAGCTCAGCGGTAATGCGCACGCGCTTGCCGGAGTTGCGGACGCTGCCCTCGAGGATGTGCGCCACGTTGAGCTTTTGGGCTGCCGCGATGACGTCGACGTCCTTGCCTTTGAAACTGAAGGCTGACGTGCGCGAGGCTACGCGCAAGCCGCGGATCTTCGAGAGCACGGTCAAGAGCTCGTTGCTCAGACCGTCTGCAAAGTATTCGTTCTCTTCGTCGCGACTCAGATTGATGAAGGGAAGCACGGCAATCGACGGCGTCGACTCCTCCATGGGCCCGATCGGCGTCTTGAGCGGCGGAAAGGCTCGCGGCAGTGCCGGGTGACACAGCTGGTATACCGGTTCGGGCCGCGCCAGGTCCTTGAGGGTATGCTCGCCAAGCGACATGAGGAGCGCATCGACTGGAAGGCTCTCCTGGCACTGGTCGCGGGTCGAGCCCGAGACCAGCGTCTGCCGACCGTGGCCGATTGCCAGCAGGCGAGCGACCCGATTCAAGGTCGACCCGTAATAGTCGCCCTCACGCAGCTCGGCGGCGCCGGTATGCAGCGCTATGCGTACACAAATGTGCGCCGATTCCGGCCAGGATTCGCGATGCAAGGCTTGCTGGGCGGCGAGCGCGGCCGCCACGGCTTCGGGCGCTTCGGCAAACGCGGCGCAGAATGAATCGCCGCCCGTCTTGAAAACGTGGCCGCCCTGTTTGCTGATAGCCTCGCGCAGCAGGGCGTCATGCCGTGCCAGCGCCACGCTCATCGTGCCCTGTTGGGCCTCCCACAGGCGTGTGCTGCCTTCGATATCGGTGAACATGAAAGTGACATTGCCAGTGGGCAGCGGCGCGGGCTTTCGCGCGTCGGGGCGCTCCCTCGAAAACCACCGCGCAATGCGCGGAACGGTCAGCGCAGCCATGATTGGCGCCGTACCGCGACGAGACTCATGCGCGATGCAGCCGCGTCGCGATGCCAGGTGCGGTACGTCCTTGCGTTCATGTAGTGATCTCTGGAAAGCTCAAATTGGCGACACATCCTGCCAAAGTTGGGTACACATCGTGGCACACGCACGCTGCCATGGCAAGACGAATTCGTCGGCTGAATTCATACGAATATTCCATAAAGTCCGCGCGAAAATGTCGTCTCGCGATCGT
This sequence comes from Betaproteobacteria bacterium, assembly GCA_005889025.1. Classification (GTDB taxonomy): domain Bacteria; phylum Pseudomonadota; class Gammaproteobacteria; order Burkholderiales; family Casimicrobiaceae; genus PALSA-1003. The sequence continues at coordinate 4,507 of VBCZ01000172.1, read as the reverse complement.
GCGATCCCGGCCCAGGTGCGAATCGGTCGCGGCCCGGACGTCAGTGGGCGGTAAATCCGGCCCGGACGCTATAATGCCTACCGTTTTCGACATGCCGTTCGCGTCCGCCCCCCACATCCATGTCACCGCTTCCATCCCATGTCGACGATGTCGTTTCGTTGCTCCAGCGACACGATTATTTCGCCGACCGCCGGCTCGCGACCAGCGTCTTTCTCGCGCTCAAGATGCAGCGGCCCCTGTTTCTGGAGGGTGAGGCCGGCGTTGGCAAGACTGAAATCGCCAAGGTGCTTTCCACCGCGCTGAACTATCCGCTCGTCCGCCTGCAGTGCTACGAAGGCCTGGACACCGCATCGGCGGTGTACGAGTGGAACTATCCCCGGCAGATGATCGAAATAAGGCTTGCCGAGGCGGGCGGCAAGGTCGATCGAAAGACGCTGGCGACCGACATCTTCACCGAGCGCTTTCTCATCCGGCGCCCGATTCTTCAGGCCTTGCAGCCAGACCAAGGCGGCAGGGCCGTGCTGCTGATCGACGAGCTCGACCGTACCGACGAACCCTTTGAGGCTTACCTGCTGGAGGTGCTCGCCGAATACCAGGTGACAATTCCCGAGTTGGGCGCGATCAAGGCGGCGCAGGCGCCGATCGTCATCGTCACGTCCAATCGGACGCGCGAGATCCACGATGCGATCAAGCGTCGCTGCCTCTATCATTGGGTCGACTATCCGAACGCCGAACGCGAGCTCGCCATTGTTCGGCGCAAGGTGCCGGGCGTCGACGCGCGACTCTCGCGCGAAGTCGTCGCGTTCACTCAGCGATTGCGGAAGATGGATCTGTTCAAATCACCGGGGATCGCGGAGACGCTCGACTGGGCTGAAGCGCTTGTGGCCCTCGATCGAATCGCACTCGATCCCGACACTGTCGCCAACACGCTGGGCGCGCTGCTCAAGTACCAGGATGACATCGGCGCCATCACGCCCGAGCTCGCCGCGCAGCTCGTGACCGAGGCCCAATCCGAAGCGGCGGGGCTGCCGGCCTGACCATGATGCAGACGGGTCTGACCGGCCGCGAGCAGCTTGCTGCGAACGTGATGCATTTTGCGCGTGTCCTGCGAGCGGCGGGCTTGCCTGTGGGGCCCGCCAAGGTCGTTGTCGCACTCGACGCCGTCGAGGCCGTCGGCGTCGAAAACCGGGAAGATTTCCGCGCGGCGCTCGAGTCCGTCCTTGTCGAGCGTCACGATCAGCAAGCTTTGTTCGAGCAGGCATTCGAGCTTTACTGGCGTAATCCGCGGCTGCTGGAACGCATGATGCAGCTCCTGTTGCCCAGGATCTATGGACGCGTGCCGCCGGCCGCCGGCGAGGCGCCCCTGCCTGCCCGTCTCGCGGATGCGATGTCGCAATTGCGACGCGACGATCGGGAAGCAACAGATCAGCAAATCGACGTCGACGCAGTAATGAGCTTTTCGCCGCGAGAGGTATTGCAAGGCAAGGATTTCGAAACCATGAGCGTGGCCGAGCTTGGGGACGCGAAATCGACCTTCGCGCGAGCCTTCGCGCAATTGCGTCCGCGAGGGGTGCGGTGGCGCCGCTTGCCTGGCGCAAAAGACGTCGCCGGCGTCCTCCGCTGGTCGTGCTCTGCGACATTTCAGGTTCGATGGACCGTTACGCCCGCATGCTCCTGTTCTTCCTGCATGCGATCACTAACGACCGGGACCGGGTGCATACATTGCTGTTCGGCACGCGGCTCACCAATATCACGCGGCACCTCAAGCAGCGCGACGTCGATGTCGCGGTCGCCCGCGTCGCGGCATCGGTATCCGACTGGGCCGGCGGGACCCGCATCGGTGCCTGTCTCGCCGAGTTCAACCGGCGCTGGTCGCGGCGCCTTCTGGCCCAGGGCGCGATCGTGCTCCTCATCACCGATGGCCTCGACAGCGATGTCGGCGCGGGACTTTCACACGAAATGGAGCGACTCGCGAAATCGTGCCGGCGGCTCATCTGGCTCAATCCGCTGCTTCGTTACGATCGCTTCGAGGCGCGCCCTGCCGGAATCCGCGCAATGCTCCCGTATGTCGACGAATTCCTGCCGGTGCACAATCTCGACAGTCTCAAGGAGCTTGCCAACGCGTTCTCCCGCCACACGCATGCGCGGATAAGGCGCGCACCGGCGCGAGAGATGCTTCCACGGAGCCTTTCATGGAGATGAGTGGCAGCCGGGAGGTTCCGGCCGATGTCGAGACGACATGGCGCGCGCTCAACGATCCCGAGGTGCTCAAAGCGTCCATTCCGGGATGTGAAAGCATCGAGCGCATTGCCGACAACGAATATCGCGTCGCGCTCACTTCGCGTGTGGGACCGGTCAGTGCCCGCTTCACCGGCCGTATCGTCGTTGCCGACGCTGTTCCGCCGCGATCGTATACGCTCACGTTCGACGGCCAAGGTGGAGCGGCGGGCTTTGCAAAAGGAGAGACGCGAGTCAGGCTCGAGCCGCACGACGGACAGACACGAATCGAATACACGGCCAAGGCGCAGGTTGGCGGCAAGCTGGCGCAAATCGGATCGAGGCTAATCGACGGGGCGGCGGCCAAGGTCGCAGACGATTTTTTTGCTCGTTTCGTCGAGCACATTCGCGCATCTTCGTCCGTCACGGCGGCGGTCGAACCCGGGGCAGCCGGTCCATCTCGCAAAGCACCGATGATGAGCCTTATAATTTGGATTCAACTCGCTTTGGCGGTTGCCATTCTGATCGGGATGGCTGTTTACTGGATCAACCGGCCCTCCTGAAGTGACAGGTTCCCGGCCTTCGATCAACGAACCGAAGTCTTTTCTGATGGTCAACTCGCGATATGGATAGCGTCGACCTCGAAGTTCTGCGCAAAAGCGCGCAATGGCAGGGTGAAGGCAGACGCGTGTTGCTCGTTACCGTGGTCAAGACCTGGGGCAGCTCGCCGCGGCCGCCCGGGGCCTTGCTTGCGGTGAGGGAAGACGGACACGTCGTCGGATCGGTCTCCGGAGGCTGCATCGAGGACGATATCGTCGAACGCTCCCGTCGCGAGGGCGCCTACGTGACGCGGCCTCAGCAAGTGACGTATGGGGTAACGGCGGAGGACGCGCGCAAGTTCGCGCTTCCGTGCGGCGGCACGATCCAGCTGGTGCAGGAGCCGCTCACTCGCCAAAGCAGGATCGCCGATCTGCTGGCGATGGTCGAGCAAGGAAAGCTGGTCGCGAGAACGCTGGACCTGACGACGGCAACGGTCACGCTTGCTCCCGCGAGCGCAACCGACGCGCTCTCCTTCGATGGCGCAACGCTGACAACCATTCATGGCCCCCGGTATCGGATGCTGGTCATCGGCGCAGGTCAGCTTTCGAAATATCTGGCACAGATCGCGGTTGGGCTCGACTATCAGGTGACCGTATGCGATCCGCGCGAGGAATACACCGAGACGTGGGATATCCCGGGAATAAAGCTGGTCAAGACCATGCCGGACGACACCGTTGTCGACATGAAGCTCGATGAGCGCTGCGCCGTCGTCGCGCTCACCCACGACCCCAAGCTCGATGACCTTGCGCTGCTTGAAGCGCTCAAGTCGCCGGCCTTCTATGTCGGAGCGCTGGGATCGCGCGCCAACAACGCGAAGCGGCGCCAGCGGCTCGAGGAGTTCGACTTGACGCCGGAGCAGATCGCGCGGCTGCACGGGCCGATCGGGTTGTACATCGGCAGTCGCACGCCGCCGGAGGTCGCCATCTTCATCCTCGCCGAAATTACGGCAGTGAAGAACGCAGTCGAGCTCCCCGATCTTGCGCAGGTTGCCTATGCAAAGGAGAAGCTCGGCGCCTCGGTAATCTGTGCGACCAGCTAGTTCGGATATGGCCCGTGCGCGCATCGCGCCTGGGCCATGGCTAAGAACGTCTGCAAAAGCCCGACATGAGTCGCGACTACGCGGGACTCATGAAGAGTTTCCCGTTTCGGCATCACTTCAAGCGAGGTTTCATGCCGTCCCAGTTGACGTCTCGCGCGCCTCTGTCGTGCCGGCGCGCTCCGATGAGAAAGCCGCTTTTCCTTGTCGCAGCGGTCGTGCTTTCAGGTGCGCTTGCATGCGCCTTCGCACAAGCGCAGTCGATCGCGGCTGGAGACGCGCCGGTGGCCGAAAAGCCGGGCGAGCCGTGGCGCACCGATCGCTTCTACCTCGAAACCAGCCTGTACACGGTACATTTTCATACCGACCAGGCGCATGACAATTACCAGAAGCTCATACTTGGCGAATGGAACATCACCGACCAATGGCTGCTGGGCGCAGCGTTTTTCGACAACTCCTTCGGCCAGTCGTCGCAATATGTCTACGGTGGATGGAGGTACCGGCCGCTCGAGCGCGCCCAGCCGTTTTATCTGAAGTTCTCGGCAGGACTCGTGCACGGCTACAGGGGTCAATATCGCGACAAGATCCCCTTCAATCATTCCGGCATCGCACCCGTGTTCGTCCCGTCGCTCGGCTACTGCTTCGGCCGCGTCT
>VBCZ01000171.1:485-6225 GCA_005889025.1 Betaproteobacteria bacterium | reverse complement strand
CTGAAGGACGAAGGCAACGCGGCCCCCGAGATGACTTCGATCATGAAGCGAAATTCATGCGGCAAGGCGCTCGACATCGCCCGAATGGCGCGAGATATGCACGGAGGCAACGGGATCGTCGACGAGTTTCACGTGATCCGTCACGTGTTGAACCTGGAAACCGTCAACACCTACGAAGGCACCCACGATGTGCACGCGCTCATCCTGGGTCGTGCGCAAACGGGAATTTCGGCGTTCAACTAAGTGCGCCTGTACAGCTACTTCCGCTCGTCGGCGGCATATCGCGTGCGCATCGCGCTCAACCTGAAGCGGCTCGATTTCGAGTATGTTGCCGTTCATCTGACCAAAGGCGAGCAGCGCGGGGAGCTGTACCGCAGCCTCAACCCGCAGGCGCTCGTCCCGACCCTTGCCGACGAGCTCGGAACATTCACTCAGTCTCTGGCGATCATCGAATATCTCGACGAGCGCTATCCCGATCCGCCGCTACTGCCTCCCTCGGCCCAGGAGCGCGCCAGAGTGCGCGCCATCGCCCTGGCGATCGCCTGCGACATTCATCCGCTCAACAATTTGCGCGCGCTTCAATATCTCAAGGAAACGCTCGGCGTGAGCGAGGAAGCAAAGAACGCGTGGTATCGGCACTGGATAGAACTCGGCCTGTCGGCACTCGAAGCGCAAGTCGCGGCCAGTCCGCGGACAGGGCTCTTCTGTCATGGCGACACGCCGACCGTTGCCGACATCTGTCTGGTGCCGCAGCTCGCCAACGCACGCCGGCTGCCGATCCCGCTCGAGCCGTATCCGACACTTTTGCGCATCGAGTCGAATTGTCAAAAAATGGATCCGTTCGCCAACGCCGCGCCGGCCCGGCAGCCGGATGCAGCATAGGGTCTTTGCGACTTTAGGGCCGCATCGCGTCGAATGCATGCGCCGGGTATCGACGTCTCCGGCGTGACAGGGAGCTGAAAAATGACTTACGTGATTGAAACCTGGGAGCGGCCGTCCATACCCGTCGAAGGCTCTTCCGGCGCGTATCCGGTGCGTCACATCTACTGCGTTGGGCGAAACTACGCCGAGCACGCCAAGGAAATGGGTGGAGACGCCGCAAAGGAACCGCCGTTTTTCTTCACCAAGCCTTTTGACTCGATCGTGCCGGTGGTCCCGCCGGCCGTGGGCATCGTGAATTACCCTGCAGCCACCCAAAACTATCAACACGAGGTCGAGCTGGTCGTCGCTCTCGGCAAACGCGGCTTCCGGATCGAAGCGGAGCGCGCAAATGACCTGGTGTATGGATACGCGGTCGGGCTCGACATGACGCGGCGAGACCTGCAGAACGCGATGCGCGAGATCAAGCGCCCGTGGGACATCGGCAAGTCGTTTGCGCAAGCGGCGCCTATCGGGCCGATTCATCCGGTAAGTCGGGTCGGCTACCTCGCTCGGGGAAGGATCTCGGTGGAGGTCAACGGCAAGCTTAAACAGCAGGGAGATCTGTCGGACATGATCTGGGACGTTCCTCACGTCCTCCAATTCCTGTCGCAGTATTACGAGCTCCTTCCGGGCGACCTTGTGTTCACCGGCACGCCGTCGGGCGTCGCGGCCGTGGTGCCGGGCGACACGCTGATCGCGCGTATCGAGTCGCTCGGCGAGCTTCGGGTCCGCATCGACAACCCGGTGGCATGACCGCGCTTACGGCGGAGTTTGTGGAGCGGCAGTACAACCTGCGCGCCGCTTTCCCCGATCACCTGGCCTGGTTCGAGCGGTGGGCGGCCGACAGCGAAAAGGCGCGCTCCCGTCTCGATAACGTGCTCGACGTGCGGTACGGCCGCGGACCGAAACAGACGCTGGATCTGTTCCCCGCGGCAAATCCGCGCGGCTTGTTGCTTTTCCTGCACGGCGGATATTGGCGCGCGCTCGACAAAGCGGACCATTCGTTCATCGCCCCTGAATTCGTCGCGCGCGGCATCGGCGTTGCGGTCGTCAATTACGACCTATGCCCTGACGTCGGCATCGCGCGCATTGTCGACGAATGCCGGGAAGTGGTCGTGTGGCTGCGACACGAAGGCGGGCGCTACGGCGTTCCATCGCACCGGCTCGTGATCGCCGGTCATTCCGCAGGGGGCCATCTTGCGGCCATGCTCTTCGCCACCGATTGGTCGCGTCGTGGCTTGTCCCCACCAGTAATCACGGGCGGATTATCGGTGAGCGGCGTTTTCGATCTGGAGCCTCTGGTCCAGGTATCGTTCAATGCCGACTTGCGCCTGGATACAGGCAAGGCGCACGCGGTCAGTCCCATCTACATGCCGCCGCTTGCGCACGCACCGCTAGTACTGGCGGCAGGAGCTGACGAAACCGATGAGTTCATCCGCCAGAGCTATTTGCTGTGGGAGCGCTGGCCGGAGTGCCACCCCGACGCGATGAAGGGACCGCTGTTCGTTCCGGAACGGCACCATTTCAGCGTCCTTGGCGATCTGGCCGATCCGACAACCGCCTTGTTCGCTGCGACGCTGCGGCTTTTCGGCGACGCGTAAACGAGCGCGCTCCGCCGCAATGTTCGCGGCGCTTCGGTAGGGCGGTGCGCAGTATAATGGCGCGTGCTCACACAACGTCCCGCGCCGTGACCCCGCGCCGCCTGAACGCAATCGACAGCGCGAACGATCCGATCCCGGCGCGTTCGCCGGCCATCAGTCCAGTGACGGAAATCGTCGCTGAGCTCAAAGCCGGTCGAATGGTCATCCTCGTCGATGAGGAGGACCGGGAAAACGAGGGAGATCTCGTCGTGGCCGCTGACGTCGTCACGCCGGAGATCATCAATTTCATGGCGCGTTTCGGGCGCGGCCTGATATGCATGCCGATCACCGAAGAGCGTGCGAAAGCGCTCGATCTCGCGCCGATGACGCGCGTTAACCGCTCGGTCCATGGAACCAATTTCACGGTTTCCATCGAGGCCGCGGAAGGCGTGACGACGGGGATCTCCGCCGCTGACCGCGCGCATACGATCCGCGTCGCGTGCGCGCCCAATGCCGGGCCGGACGACATCGTTCAGCCGGGTCACGTTTTCCCGCTGGTGGCGCAGGGAGGAGGCGTCCTGGCTCGCGCAGGTCACACCGAGGCGTGCTGCGATCTCGCTCGCCTTGCCGGCTTTTCTCCCGCTGCGGTTTTGTGTGAAGTGATGAACGACGATGGCAGCATGGCGAGGCTCCCCGATCTGGTGACGTTTGGCCGCCGGCATGAGCTCAAGATCGGCGCTATTACCGACCTCATCCATTATCGCAGTCGCACCGAGCGTCTCGTCGAACGCGTCGGTGAAAGAAAAATTATGACTGCCGAGGGCGAATTCGGTTTGGTCACATTCCGCGACAAGCTCACCGATGCGACCCACTTGGCGCTGGTGCGGGGCGCCATCGTCCCCGACCGCGAGACGCTGGTCCGCGTTCACGAGCCGCTGTCGGTCATCGACCTGCTCGATTGGGGCAGCCGGACGCACTCCTGGACGATACCGGCGGCGCTCGAAAGGATCGCCCGTGGTGAACGCGGCGTCCTCGTGCTGCTGCATCGAAGCGAATCGGCGCAGGAGTTGCGCCGCCGGGCGATCGCCGAGCAGCCGCGGACCGAGACGAAAATGGATCTGCGAAATTACGGCATCGGCGCGCAGATTCTCCGCGATCTCGGTGTCGGTCGGATGCGCGTTCTCGCCCGGCCACGAAAGATGCCGAGCATGGCGGGATTCGATCTCGAGGTCACCGGATACGAGCAGATTCCTCCGGGCAGCCGGTCATCGCGAGCCTAAGCGAAACCGCATTCCTGAATTGAATCCGCTCCGTCACGGTGCGGCGCGCGCTTCGTCATCATGACCGTCAAAAAAATCGCGAGCAATACCCGAGCCGAGCACATGCGCATCGGTATTGTCGTGTCCCGATTCAATGGCGCGATCGGCGAAGTGATGCTGAAAGGCGCGTTGAAATCGCTCGCCGACGCCGGCGCGGCGGAAACGTCCATTGCCGTGGTGAGCGTTCCGGGCGCTCTCGAGGCTCCGCTCGCGCTTCAGCGCATGGCGCAAACCGGGGACTATGACGCGCTGGTCGCGCTCGGCGCGGTCATTCGCGGCGAAACATATCACTTCGATATCGTCGCCAACGAATCTGCAGCGGGCATCGCAAGCGTGCAGCTCGAATTCGGGATCCCTATCGGGAACGGCATATTGACGACCGACACCGAGGAGCAGGCGCGCGAGCGAGCATCGAAAAAGGGCGGAGAAGCCGCGCTTGTCGCGGTGGAAATGGCGAATCTGATGGGCGCGATCGATGAAGAATAGCGCGCGCCATCGCGCCCGGGCCTTCGTACTCCAGGGCCTTTACCAGTGGATGCTCTCGGGAACCGACCCTTCGACGATTCGCAGCAATCTCGCCGAGGCATCGGGATTTGCCAAATGCGATCGCGCGTTCTTCGATGCGTTGTGGTGCGGCGTGATGGGAGAGTTCCAGACACTGATTAGCGCATTCGCGCCTTATCTGGATCGAGCCCCGTCGGAGGTATCGCCGATCGAGAAGGCCATCCTCGTGATCGGCGCATTCGAGATTCTGCGTGCGCCCGAAATACCCTATCGCGTCGCCATCAACGAAGCGGTCGAGCTCGCCAAGGCTTACGGGGGTACTGACGGACACCGCTACGTCAATGGCGTGCTCGACAAGCTTGCCGCAAGCACGCGCGCGCCGGAAATAAGCGCCAGCAAGGTTGCCTCGTAGCGCGGCGGCGCGCGAGCTGCGTGCGGCTTCCGGAGTTTGCCATGGCGGCGCTGACCGAGTTCGATCTGATCGATCGCTATTTTCGCCGGCCGTCGCCGTCGGCGATTCTCGGCGTCGGCGACGATGCGGCGATTATCGCGCCGGCAGCAGGGTGCGATCTCGCGGTCTCAGTCGATATGCTGGTCGAGGGGCGTCACTTTTCTGCCGGTGTCGATCCGCGATCGCTCGGCCACAAGGCGCTCGCGGTCAATCTCTCCGACATGGCGGCCATGGGCGCGACGCCGCGCTGGGCGCTGCTTGCAGGAGCGCTGCCTGAGGCAAACCCGGCGTGGATCGAAGCCTTCGCAGGCGGCTTCTTCGCGCTTGCCGACGAATATCGCGTCGAGCTTATCGGTGGCGACACGACCCGCGGCCCTCTGAATTTGAGCGTGACGATCCTCGGCGAAGTTCCGCACGCATGCGGGCTGCGTCGCAGCGGCGCGAGAACAGGCGATTCGATCTGGGTCTCGGGGCGGCTCGGAGACGCCGCGCTCGCGCTGGCGCATCAGCAGGGAACGATCGAGCTCTCGGCTGAAGAGCTCGCATCCTGCCTGCGGGCGCTGATGTGGCCGCAGCCGCGTGTCCGTCTCGGCTTGCGTTTGCGCCAACTCGCGAGCGCTGCAATCGATATTTCAGATGGGCTCGTCGGAGACCTGGCCCATATTCTGCAATCGTCCGCCGTCGGGGCCGAGATCGCATTGGCATCGCTGCCGCGCTCGCAAGCGGCACGGCGGCTGCTCGCAGGCGATGGCCGAGCGGTCGCACTGCAATGCATGCTTGCCGGAGGCGACGACTACGAGCTCTGTTTTACATCGGCAGCGGTGCACGATCGGTCCATTGCGGCGGCGGCGCTCGAGCTTGGCGTCGCCGTGTGCCGCGTCGGTACGATAGTCGACGGAGACGCGCTGGTTGTGCGCGATGAGAGTGGAGCACAGGTGGCGCTTCCGCGCGGGTTCGACCACTTC
>VBCZ01000171.1:0-435 GCA_005889025.1 Betaproteobacteria bacterium | reverse complement strand
GCACTTCCTGGCGCTCGGGTTCGGCGCGGGACTTTCGCCGGTGGCGCCCGGGACGATCGGAACTCTGGTCGCCCTGCCGCTCGCCGTGCTGTTGCGAGGCGCGACCGGGGACGCGGGTTATCTGATCTCGGTGGCCGCTGCGTTCGGCGTCGGCGTGTGGGCAGCAGATCGTACCGGTCGCGATCTGGGCGTGGCCGATCACGGCGCCATCGTGTGGGACGAGATCGTTGCGTTTCTCGTGGTTCTTTTCTTTGCCGGCGCCGATCCAGTGCGCCAGGCATTCGCGTTCCTGTTGTTCCGGCTGTTCGACATCGCCAAGCCGCCCCCCGCCAACATGATCGACCGCGAGTGGCACAATGGCTTCGGTGTGATGGCTGACGATATGGTCGCCGCGTTCTATGCGTTGCTGGTGTTCGCGCTATGGCAGCGGGTCTT
>VBCZ01000169.1 GCA_005889025.1 Betaproteobacteria bacterium | reverse complement strand
CTCGAAGGCCTTCGCTCGAGCGGCGATTGCCTTTCCTATGTGTCCAAAACCAAGCAATCCAATGGTCTTTTCTGCGAGCTCGGCATGCACGCGCTCGGGCGAGCCGGCCCCGTAGGTCCACTCGCCCTGTCGTAAATGCCGGTCGGCGTCTGCGAGCGGCACATGCCGCTCCAGCAGCGCTGCCATCACATATTCAGCGATGGCCTGTTCGTGGCCAAAGCAATTGCATACGACGGCTGAATCGGGCACCGCGTCGAGATCCACGGCGTCATAGCCCGCGCCCGGCACGTGAAAAAGTTGCAGCTGCCGAGGCTGCGGCAGGTCGGCCGAAAATCTGCCGCCCACAATGACATCCGCGGCGCCATAGGTCTGCGAATGCGCGCTATCGGTCAGTACGTCGGGCAGCACCGAGATCTGCGCCGCCTCGCCCACGAGCCGCTGGAAATCGTGGCTGAACGATGCGGCGTTCTCTCCATGGAACACTATGCGCATGATGGTCGATATCGACGCCGAGTCCGGTCGACTCGGCACCAGCCTGGATTACAGAGCTTTCCCTAAGTAGCTGACAAATCTCCCCTCACCCCTGCCCCTCTCCCGCAGGGAGAGGGGTTACTTATGTCACCGCTCCCTCCCCGGGGGTTATTCATGTCACCTCTCCCTGCGGGAGAGGTCGACGCGCGGAAGCGCGTCGGGTGAGGGAGGAAGCGTCACTCATTTTCGGAATCCTCATTAGTATACTGAACATCGCTCGTTCAGATGCTACGCTTCCACACAGATCGTCCATCGACAATCCACCTCGATCGAAATGGATCATTGATGAAAATTACTGCGCTCGAAACATTGCGGACCGAAGAGTTCTCGAACGTGCTATGGGTCCGTGTTCATACCGACAGCGGCACGATCGGTCTTGGCGAAACGTTCTACGGTGCAGGGGCTGTCGAGGCACACATCCACGAAACGTTGGCAGATCGATTGATTGGCCAAAATCCTCTGCATATCGAGGCGCTCAACAAAGAGATGGTCAGCCTGCCGATGGCGCAATCGTCCACTGGAGCGGAATATCGGGCCGCGTCTGCAGTGGATATCGCGCTGTGGGACATCTTCGGCAAGGTCTGCGGTCAGCCGGTGCATCAGATGCTCGGCGGTCTCTGCCGGGACAAGCTTTGCATATACAACACCTGCGCGGGCTATCGCTATGTGCGTTCGAAGAACATCCGCCCTGTCTCCAACTGGAATCTGGGTCAGAGCGAGGGGCCGTTCGAGGATCTCGACGCGTTCATGAATCGGGCGGACGCGCTGGCGGAAAGTCTGCTGGAAAGCGGAATCGATGCCATGAAAATCTGGCCATTCGATCCTGCAGCTCAGGAAAACGGTGGCCTTAATATCTCCGCTGCCCAGATGAAAAAAGCGCTCGAGCCCTATGCACCGATGTGGTACGAGGATCCCATCCGCATGAATTCGCCGCAGGCACTCGCCGAATATGCGCGTTCGACTCACGTGTGGGTTTGCGCGAGCGAAACGCTGGGCTCGCGCTGGCCATACAAGGATTTCCTCGAAAAGGACGCACTTCACGTCGCGATGGTCGACTTGTGTTGGACGGGTGGACTCACGGAAGGACGAAAGATCGCGTCATTGGCAGAAACTTGGCATCGCCCTTTTGCGCCGCATGATTGCATCGGGCCGGTGGGGTTTGTCGCGGCGGTGCACATGTCCTTCAGTCAGCCGAATACCCTGATCCAGGAATCGGTCCGCGCGTTTTATCGCGGCTGGTACAACGAGCTGGTCACCGCCGTGCCACGGATTGAAAACGGTTACGTGTATCCGATGGAAGGTTCCGGGCTGGGTGTCGAATTGCAGCCCGCGGTGTTCAAGCGCCAGGATCTGACGATTCGGCGCACGCCCGCCTGATCGGAAGACAACCGTGAACCGACCTACATTTGATGTGCCGAAACTGTGCGTTTGGATGCGTCGGGTTCAAGCTAAAACTGCAAGCCCCCGTCGGACTCGAACTTGGCAAGCGTGCCGATCGCAGCTTCACGCCCCTGTTCGACGCTGCGCGCGACTCATTGGCTCTGCGGTTCAGGCCGCTGCGACGAGTGCCAGCCGCCAAGTGCGCCGCGTCACGTCACCACAACGGTCGCGGTCATCTCGTGATGGATGTGGCAGTGGTAGCCGACCGTTCCTTTCGAAGCAAAGACGCGAAAGAAGCTCTGGCCGCCCGACAACGTTGGCGATCCCTCACCGGCCTTGATCGTTACGGTGCTCGGTGAGAACCCAATCGAGCCGATCGTAACGTCGTGCATCATGCCTGCGGGGGCAGGTACAGGGCTGGGAGTGGGCGTCGATGGTGGTGGCGTCGCGGTGGCGGTGTCGTCTGGACTGCCTGTGATCCCGAACTCGTGTGGGATCACTACGACGGCGGGCTGAATGATGTCGTAAAGGTTGTGGTGGTGCCTGGGCCCTTCGTAGCCGCAGTGGTACCCCGACTCGCCGAGCTTCGTGAACGTCTGCGTGGCGGAAAGACCGAAGTTGATCAGGCCGGTGGTCCACGAGCCGTCATTGGCGACGGCGCTGTGGTAGGTCCGCGTGTTTTGGTCCAGCGAACGCTGTCGCCAGGCAGGATGTAAACGCGCACTGGCTTGAAGGCTTCGTCGGTCACCTCGACATCGAAGGTCTTCGGCGCGCGCGGAGGCTCCGGCGCGACCGGTTCCGGGGGACAGCCCTGGCCTCGGACAATGGCATCGCAAGTTCGCCGCCTTTCACCACGAGCAGCGAACCCGCCATGCCGTGCATCATGTGCATCGGAACATGGCAGTGCATGTGCCATTCGCCGAACGGCGGATCGGCACGGAAGAGACCCGTGCCTTCCTCCAGAGTGAACGCGAAGGAAGTGCCCGGCCCGAAGACTTTGGTGTCTTCGAATGACGAAGTCGGCTCGGTCTGCGGGCTTTGCTCGATCGCCGTGGGCGTCTTGCCGCTGGGACCGGGAACGACCCAGCGATGCCCGTGAATGTGGAAGGTGTGAAAGGCGTCGCCCATCCCCGCCACGCCGAAACGCATCCGCGTCTGTGCACCGGCGACCAGCGTCGGGGTGTTGCCCAGATATTGCCGGCCGTTGATGCACATGCCCATGCCTTCGAGCTCGTGGAAGACGAGAAGAAACTGTGCTTGATCCGGTGGCTCGCGGTATGTCCCGAGGCTGACGCCTGTCACCCATCCCATTGCCTTGTCGACCTCGATGACGACGTTGCCAATTCGCAGAGTTCCACCGGGATGACCGGGCGTCGGGCCGTGATCCACCGCCGGTTGATCGAGGATTCCGAGAGTTCCTTTCTTGATCGGAATCGACTTGGGCACGAGAGGCGAACCGGTCCACGATCCATCCGGCAGCCGCGCAGGCGTGATGTCGACCTCATTGAGCTTGTCGGCCGGATTGTGAACAACGATAAGTCCGAGAGCACCGCGGGCCACGTTCCCATCGCAAATCGAGTGGTCGTGGTAAATCCACACACCCGCGCTGGCCGGCCCGCGCGCCTCCCAGACATAGGCGAAGGAACCGAGCGGCGGCACGCGGTCGCCCTGCTTATATGGCCCCTTCACACCGATGCTGTCCCAAAACGGGCGCTCGCTCGGTTCGATCGGCTGGTCGCGATCAGGCGGCGAGAGTGGATATGCGCCGTCGTATTTCGTGGGAAACGAAACGCCATGAGCGTGAAGGGAGTGCGTGCGCTTCAGTTCGGAGATCAAAGCCGCGCTGCGATCCCACGGCGCTGCGGGCGTCGTTCGCATGTCGAGATTGCGAAAATGGATTCGAAAGGTGTCGCCGACGTTGCACTCGATCGTCGGGCCGGGGATCGTCCCCATCGTGCCAGCATCCGTAGGGTCGGGTTCATTGAGGTCCCATGGGTTGACCTTGCGATCATCCGGCGACCGCCAGTCCGTGGTATAGCGACGCAGGATCAGTGCGTCGGTGGTGATCGGCCGATTGACCCTCGACGTGCGGGACATTCCGGTCACCGGCGAGTGCATTATCACCAGCCTCAATGGGCTGACGGGTAAAGTGCCTGCGGAAGTCATGCGGTCCATCGGCAGCGAGGGACACACGTCCCAAGCGTGGTTCTCGAGCTGAATCCAGATGTCGACGGTGGCCATCGGCGGGAGTATTTCGGGTCCGATGGCATCGGTCAAGCGGTGATTGGGAAGGGCGCCGGCCGGAACCTACCTGCGACATATTCTGTCGTGCGTCGCCTGCGTTATCGTTTCCGCCCAACGCGGGTAGAGATTCTTCGCTGCGCTCGGAATGTCAGCAAAATGCGGGGTAGGACACAACGGCCCGGACGATACAGCGCGACTTGAACACTAGCGCTGTTTCTAAATCGGATCCATTTGCAGCGTCTTCTTCAGTCGCTCCAGCTCCATTTTCTTTTTTTGTTGCAGCAATGCCAACTGCTGGTCCTCTCCTTGCCGCCGCTTCTCATCTTGCAGTTTCTTCTCCAGCAATCGCTGCTCTTCCAGCTGTCGCTTCCTCTCCTTCTGTTTGAGCAGCTCCTGCTGTCTCGCTTCCTCGGTCTCCTCAGAGGTGGCGTGTTCAACCATGGACAATGACATGCCAGCGGCCGACGCAGGTTCTCCGCGCTCGCTCTTGAGCTTGATGTTCAGGCGTAATTCGTTCGCCGAATCCGCATTGCGTAGGGCCTCCTCGTAGGCGATATGGCCCGCGTTGTAGAGATCAAAGAGTGCCCAGTCGAACGTGCGCATGCCAAGTTCTCTCGACTTGGTCATTATCTCCTTGAGCTCGTGAAATTCGCCTTTGAAAATCCGGTCGGCGATGGTCGGTGTATTGATCAGAATCTCAAAGGCGGCTTTACGGCCATTACCATCGATAGTGCGAACCAGGCGCTGCGAGATGATGGCGCGCAAATTTGCGGAATTGACGATGCGATCCATCGTATGGCTGGCACTGTTGGCGTGCAGCGTGCCCAGACACAGATGACCGGTCTCGGCGAAAGCAATGGCGTGCTCCATCGTGGTTGCATCACGAATCTCACCGATCAGAATAACGTCGGGCGCCTGCCGAAGCGTGTTTTTCAGCGCGTGGTGCCAAGAGTGGGTGTCCACCCCCACTTCCCGGTGGGTGACCAGGCAACTTTTGGATTCGTGCACATACTCCACCGGATCCTCGACCGTGATGATATGGCCTGACGACGTGCGGTTGCGGTGATCGATCATTGCGGCGAGCGATGTCGACTTGCCAGACCCGGTGGCTCCGACCACGAGCACAAGTCCCCGCTTGCTCATGACGACTTCCTTGAGATTCTCGGGCAGGCCGAGTTTTTCAAAGTTGGGGATTTCGGAGGCAATGGTTCGGATTACCATGCCGACGTGTTGCTGTTGGACAAGGACGTTGACGCGAAAGCGTGAAGCGCCGGGAATGGAGACTGCAAAATTGCACTCGAGCTCTTTTGTAAATTCCTCGCGTTGACGCTCGTTCATCATGGAGTGAGCCAGTTTGCACGTGGTCTCGCCTGTCAGTTTTTGCGCAGTCAAGGGCTGCATGCCGGCATTCACCTTGATGGTAGGGGGGAAATCATGGGCGATGAAGAGGTCAGAGCCACCCGCCTGCGCCAGCGCAGCCAGAAGCTTGTGCATGTAGGTGCGTGCTTGCTCTTCGGTAAAAGTCGACATGACATTCCTTGTAGTAATGGGCTGAACATTGCCCATCGGGAGCAATGACATGCGCTGCGCGATGCCAGCCTTGAAGTCCAGGCAACGCCACCGGGCTCGTTACAGGAGTTATGGACCCAAGCCTCACTATTGATGATGGCGTTGAAGCACCGACCCGAACGGTTGAGCAAGAGCCATGCCAATTCGGTTCGGCAGCACGATACCTGCGGACCAAGAGTCTCGCGAAGGAGCAGCGAAAGGCTGTTGGCGAAGATATTGCCTGCGTTCAATTCGAGTGGCCGACAGGCAAGCCGCGTGTCGATCACTTGGGGGAACGGCTTGGGAATTTCGGTCGTCGCTGGACAATCGGATCGCACAAACGCTCTTCGCGGTCGAAAGTGGGCAGATGGTGTCGCTTCACGGGTTCAAAGAAAACGCAACACGCGCCAGATTCGGACATTGAGTTGGCGTTGAAACGCTTCAAGGAGTGCAACGTGGCGAAACGTAATGTACATACTGTTCCAGACTCGACGACTTGCTGAAGGAAGAGGGCATCTTCGAGGAAGTGCAAGCGACGGCGTTCAAGATGCCCTCGCGGAACAACTCGAGGAAAGCATGCAGGCGGCGAAACTTACGAAGCCCGAAATGCGGAGCAAGATGGCCATCAGTCGCCCGCAGCCAGATCATGTATCGGATCCAAATAAGGTTTCCGTCCAGCTGGATACGGTGATCAAGGCAGCTCGCGCACTCGGCAAGGAGGTCGAGATCAAGATCAAGCAGGCTCATAAAAAAGCGGCTTGACGCGCGTCGCAGCAAACGCGAGTGGACAATACTTGATTCTCAGGCTCTTCTGGGTCAGGTCGCCGGTCCCCCAACCCGATCTGGAAGCGCGCCGCCGACGCTAAGCCGTGCGCGGGACGCGACGTTGCATGCGCGCGTCACGTGAGCTGTCGGCGTTATCAAGATTTCGTCAAGTCCGAAGACCATCGAGCGCTCGCCTCCGCGCGCTCTCCTGCATCAGAAAATAAATCCCGAAGGCGCTTCCGATGCGCCGGCGGCCGCATGGAAATCGTCGGAACTGTTTACAACAATGCGTCGCGCAACGCCGGCCTCGGAACCAGGTCATTGATTGGCAAGGTTATGGAAAAGTTGGCACACGATTCGCTTGCACGCGATTCGCTTTCCTTCGGTAGCAAATCACTTGTAAATGAGGAGAGGATAATGACACTCGATCTCAAGCACTCGGTTGCCGCGGCGGGGCTCGCGCTGTTCTGCACGGTTGGGCTCGGCACGGCTCAGGCCGCCAATCTCCTGGCCACAGAGACCGCCGGCGATATTGCTACCTTTGTGCCAGATGCCAACTGGGACCGAACGCCATTTACCTTCACCAGCACCGGCGAATCGGCGACCGGAAGCGGCGCGTACCTCGCGAATTCGACCGCGACCGGATCGGCCCTCGTCGTGTTCACCGAGCCAGGTGGCGGGAACAGTGATTGGCTCGAGCTCATCTACAGCGGTCCCGGCGGCGTTGGAACAGAAACCGTCCAGGCCCTCTGGCGTTCGGATGCCGATCCCGGCGGCCTGCCGGCGCTACCGGCTGGCGTTACCCCTCAATTTCTTCTCGAGACCGGGGCGAGCCAGGATGTCACGGCGCTGTTAGTTGCCTCCGCGACAGCCTCCGGCTTCGCCTTCCCCAGCAACATCACGGTCCAGGCCCAGTCCGATGCGGGACCAGAGCGGGTACCTGAGCCCGCAACGCTCGGGCTGTTGGCAGTCGCCATCGCCGCGTTCGGCGGGCTGCGCGTGGCGCAGAGGCAGGCGCATAGCTGAGAAGACGATGCATCGACGCTGAGCGGGGTGCGCAGACTCCTCTCAGTGGTGTCGAAACAACGGCCGCTCGGATATCGCGCGGTCTGTGGTTGGCGACGCGGGTGGCAGCGAAATCCCCGGCGGGCCGAAGGCGAACGTGCTCCGCCCAACTAACGGGGCCGATTGAACGGCGGCTCCTCGTCCGGGACGCAAGTCAATTTCTTTTCGTCGCAGCGCTGAGCTTCCCCGCAGCCTCCGATGTCCCCATAGCAGGTGCAGAGAATCTGCCCTCTGTCGTTCATGGCTCCAAAACCGCGGCACGGCGCTTTGTTCACACAGGCGCCCATTCCTCCGTGCTTATAACGAGGCGCACAGTCGCCGCCCGTATCCACACGCCGCAGTTGTTTGAGCATTGGTACGGTCTGGTCGGTCTTCGTCGGCTCAACCGTCAAGGCAACGCTCGAGGTTGCCTCGACCTCGCGTTCGCGAGCAGTGGGACCGGGTCCGACACTCTGACACGAGACTAAGCAGATCAAAAGAATGGTCAACGCGAACGGTGAGAGCGACTTGATCATGGTGCGACTCCCGCTAGTAGTCATAGCTGAAGGCCCGGACGTGCTGGTGCCGGCTCGTGAAGTACCAGCGCTGCACGCAGCCGTTCGTCGCGTCCGTCATGAAGCGCGTGAAGCGGACGCTGTTGCTGTCGACACGTACGACCAGGTGAGCATCGTAGTCGCCCATGTAGCCGCGTTGATCGGGACAGAGTGGCTGGTTCTGCGCGATGTCGACTGGAATGGTGAACGGCATGCCATTCACATACCCGAGCGTCGCTCGGGTCAGATTCAATGTGGACGTTGAGTTGCCATAGCGGGTGAGAAACGATCCCTGCCACCGGGGCGCGATGCCGAAAAAGAAACCTGGAAACGCGACGACATTAGGATTGAAGACGTCGATTCGCTGGGACTCCTGTCCACGCGCAGTGTCCGCGCCGAAGGTCCACCCAGCATACCAGCCGCAGCTCG
>VBCZ01000015.1:25538-33720 GCA_005889025.1 Betaproteobacteria bacterium | reverse complement strand
TTCCTTGGGGTACTCGTACGGCGCGAGATGCCCGCGCACGTGCTTCCGGATATCTTCCTCCAAGGCGACTGACGGTGCGTGGCCGGAGGCAAGCACGATAAAGGCCTTGACGATATTCCCCCTCATTTCATCCGGACTCGGCACCACAGCCGCATTTGCGACGGCCTCGTGCCTGACGAGGCAGTTTTCGATTTCCGCCGGTCCTATGCGGTACCCGGCCGCCTTGAACATATCGTCGGCGCGGCCCTGATACCAAAGGTAGCCTTCCTCGTCCTGCTTGGCGAGATCGCCCGTGCGAGCCCATCCGTCGCTGAATTTCTTCGCCGTGCCTTCGGGGTTGTTGAAGTATTCCAGGAAGAATACCGGGTCGGGGGTTCCGTCGGGCGCAACACGATGGACTGCGATTTCACCGACTTCCCCGGGTTCGACTTCTGTGCCGTCTTCATTGATGACCGCTATGCGGTGTCCGGGGTTCGGACGTCCCATGGAACCGGGCTTTGCCGGCCACAGCCTATGCGAGTTGCCGACGATGTAGTTCATCTCGGTCTGGCCGAACATTTCGTTGATCGTGACGCCGAGACGTTCACGAGCCCATTCGAACACGGTCGTGCCGACCGCTTCACCCGCGCTCATGATGCTGCGCAACGCAAGCTCGTAGCGGGACCGCGGGTCGGGAATCGCCTTCATGATCATCTTGAGCGCGGTGGGGAAAAGGAAAGCATTGGTCACCTGGTACCGCTCGAGCAGATCGAGAGCACGCTCGGGCTCGAACCGCCCCCGATATCCGAGAATCGGGCGGCCGAAGTAGAGCGTTGGCAGCAGGGCGTCCATCAGCCCACCGGTCCAGGCCCAATCCGCGGGCGACCAAAAAACATCCCCGGGTTGCGGAAAACCGTCGTGCGAGTAAACGAAGCCCGGCAGGTTGCCTAGCAGGCATTGCTGCGGCATCAGCGCGCCCTTGGGTGGTCCCGTCGTGCCGCTGGTATAGACCAGCAGGGCGGGGTCGGTCGCCCGGGTCGATGCCGGGATGAAGTGCCTGGCCGCATTCGCCAGTACCGTTTCCCAGTCGCAGATCCACGGAGCGCTCGCTCCGGCGACGCCGATGACGTGCTTGAGTCGCCGCAGCTTGTCTCGAACGGGCGCCAGGTTAGGCTGTGATTGCGGATCGACGATCGCGACGCACGCTTCCGAGTCTTCGAGACGGTACTCGAGTGCATCCGGGCCGAAGAGAAACGAAAGCGGCACGGTGATCGCGCCCATCTGATAGCACGCGATGTGGGCAATCGCGGTTTCCGGCCGTTGCGGGAGGATGATCGCGACCTTGTCGCCGCAGCGCACACCCAATCTGGCCAGCGCGTTGGACAGCCGGTTCGCGCACTGCTGCAAATCCCAATACGTCAACGCGGACTTGCCGCCCGCCTCGTCCTCCCAGTACATCGCAAACCGCGATCTGTCCTGCGCGTGGCGCCGGCACACGGCGTCGGCGATGTTGAAATCGGCGGGAACGTCCCACCGGTGCTGCGCGAAGACTTCGCGATACCGGTCGGAAGGCATGCAGTGACCCTGGCGGCTATCGATTCGAGAGCGGTTCGCCGTGCGCATTGTCGAGTGACTCGACGGTTGCCCAGATCCAGTCCGGCTGCTGCTCGAGCAATCGGCCAAAAGCGATGGGATGCGACGATCTGGCGACACTCATGCGCAGGCGTTTACCCGCCTGATACTCCCCGGCGGGAACGATCAAGGTCCGGATAGCCGTTTCACTTTCGCGCTTGCGCAAAGACAGGAAAAGGCCCAAGAAGCGCCGCTCGTTCACTGTCTCCGTCTCGCCATGGACCAAGTAGCCGGAGTCGCCCCGCTTTTGCTCGGCTAGCTCGACCCCGGCCAGGTTGTTGGCGATTATCTGAAGCCCGATCTCGGCGCGCTCGGTGGTCAAACGCTTCATGCGCCTGACGATACCGAGCGTCCATAATGCCTGCCCCTGCGAGCGCATGGCTACGAGCGTTCCAAGCGTCACCGCATTGATCTCCACCATCGGCGCGACCAGGCGATAGCCCGTACGCGAAACGTCCCTCACTTCCCACGCCCCGCCCGGCCCGGCGTAGGAGGCGAGCCTGCGCCGCGCCTCCTCCTGCGGCCTTGCATGTTCGTTGCGCATGCGTCCAAAAGTCGCGATCTCGATCGAGTCGCCGAAGTTCCCCGAACGCGATCTGCTGTCGATGAGAGGATCGACCTCTTCGTCGTGCAGAAAGCCCGAAATCTTTGTGAATCCGACGATCGCGTCGACCGTCCCGCTTGCAGTCGTTCGCTCGCCGCGCCGCGCCACCGGCCTGAACTCGGGATCGACTTGGGATGCGACCTTGGTGAGCAGGTTGAGGTGGTCGGCACGACGCGAAGTCCGCTCGGACAGCGGGTCATTGCGCACTTTCTGCTCGAGCATCACTACGTTTTGCATCAATACGGCATGCAGCGCGCGGGTGTCGAGGAATAGCACGCTGCCCTCGAGCGGTTGGGGCGTGCGGCGCTTAAGGCCGGTCCGCGACCCGAGGTCGACATAGAAGCTCGTCATCGACGAGCCTTCGGTGGCCAGACGCAGCGGGGCGCACCACTCGGCAAGCTGCTCGGCGACCCATTCGACGTGCCTCTGAGAGAAGTTGCCCACGTTCACCAACTGCAGGATCAGCACCCGCAGGTACTCCTGCTCGATCGTTGTCGGCGGGCCGCTGGCGAGGGCAGCGACGGGAACGCGTTCGATATGCGACGCGCATGCTCCTTGAAACAACGAGTGCAGATCGGACCACCGTGCGGGAATCCACTGCTCGTAACGATACAGCCTGATCTTGGCGTCGAGCCCGTAATGGATGATCTGCCGGGCAAGGAGCTCGGGCATAAGCGACTGCCACTTGCTGTTTTTCAGATGCCCGCCCGCGTCGCGTGCGAATGCCTGATAGCACTGGAGGAATCCTTGCTCGAGATCGAACATCGCCTGCCAGAGCTGGCTCTCGACGCGAGTCGAGCGACTGCTGTGGTCCAGGTATTGGGTGGTCAGCGACCGTCGAAGTTGCTCCGCATGCGCGTCGAGACAGAACACCCCTTCCAGGCGCGCAGGGGCGCGCCGCGCGGTTTGCTCCGCCAGCGCCCCGAGCTCGACCATGATGGCAGCGTGCATAGCCAAAGGGTCATTTGGCGGAAAAGAGGCGAGCCAGCGCTCCGCAGTTTTTGAGTCCGCCAGCGGGTCCTTGAGCGACTTGCCGAAACCAAGCATGAATTGCGTTCTTTGCTTTGGGTACGATACTTGCAGAGGTCCGGTTGTGGTCAGCAGCTGGATTTAGTTTCAAGGGACGATTGTGCCGGAAGCCCTTGTTCCACAAGCAGGATGATGGGGCAAAGCGCGAGTTGGAGCAACTTGCACAATGCAACTGAAACGCGGTCTGACGTGTTGCGGCGACAATTGCCATTGCGCGCCACCCTGAAAACGACAGCTGATTTCTTTATACTTGTGGCACACAGGAAAACAGAGGGAATCATGGGAATCTTAATAAAAGCGCCGCCGCGCCGCAATGACGCCGGACTGCAAATCGCGATGCCGGCTGCCGGCGGCGAGGTGCGCGGTCCGTTGCACATACGTGAAGTGGTGCGAATTACCGGACTGCGACGCGAGCAGCTTTACATGTGGCAGCGCCGGTATGGCTTTCCCAATCCGGCGCGCGATCCCTTCGGCGATCGCGTCTATCCACCGGATCAGGTAGCGCGGCTCAAAGTCATCAAGCAACTGCTATCCGAAGGCTGGCGTGCGGGGGCGGTCGTACCTCTCGCCGAATCCGCACTGCAGTCGATGCTTGGCATCGCGGTAGAAGATCCCGCGCCGCTCCCCGGCGAGATCGAGACGGCGGTCCAGCTTCTTGGCGAACATCGGGTAGGCGAGTTGCAGAATCATCTGTCCAAGCTGCTTGTCGGCCAGGGGCTGCGAAAATTTCTGGAGCAAACGCTCATCCCACTCAACGAGGCCGTGCATGAGCACGTCGTGCGTGGTGACATGCAGAACTACCAGGAGCTGCGTTTTGCGGACATCGCTCAACGCCTGCTCCGTGATGTGACACGCTTGGTGCGGCCGACGCGCGATGCAAGGCAGATACTGGTCGCGACCCCTCCCAACGATCCCAACCAGTTGGGCCTCGCTATCCTCGAACTGCTGTTGTTTACCGAGGGAATAAACTGCCTGACGCTAGGCAGCGGCGTGCCGGCGCAGGAAGTCGCCGGAGCGGCGCATGCGTACAAGGTCAGCCTCGCGATTCTGCTCTTCGACCGCGGAATCTCGGGCAAGATCGCCGGCCAGGAAATACGATCGCTGCGAACCGCATTGCCGGAAGCCTTGCCGCTTATCGTCAGCGGACGTGCTGTCAACTTGCTGGCGAAACCGATCCCCAATGTGCGAACCGCCGCCGATTTCAGCTCGGTGATGGCAGCGGTGCGCGAGCTTGGCATGCCCATGGCGCCGCCCCAGGAAGTCCCACAACAACGTGCCTGACACTGCGCTCCTCCGTGAAGGTCCGGGCGCGATGGGTCCCGTAGGGTGATGGCTTTGCTGGAGCCATCTCGCCTGGCTGGACTCGAGACAGATCGAATTTACTCTCGACTTCGCAAAGCTCCGTTTTCGTCGGACCTTTGCCGAGGCTCTTAAGCCTCGTTTAGAAAGTCCTCGAGCTTGCGGCGTTGCCGCTTTGTCGGCCGCCCGAAGCTTTGCGGTGTGCCGATCGCCACCGCTTTCCGTCTGGCAATTTCCTGTTCGCGCCTGGCGATGCTCTCGGGCGTTTCTCGATAAAGAAGCGCCGCGGCAGCGGCCGTGCCGCGCTTTTCCGACAAATCCAGGATTTCGATCTCCCAGACGAGACCTGATTTGCGGACGCTGACGTGCTCGCCGACCTTTAGCGCACGTGAAGGCTTCACTCGCTCGTTTTGCACCCGCGCCTGGCCGGTTTCCAGGGCTTTCGCGGCAAGGCTGCGCGATTTGTACATGCGCGCGGCCCACAGCCATTTATCCGCGCGAACGCGCGACTCAGGCGTTGCCGCCATGGTGTTGCATCCAATCGGCGGTCGCGCTTGCATCGGCGTAGCCCTCGTCGCGCAAGGCAGCCGCTACGCGCCGGCCGTCGTCTGCGCTCCTGTTTTGGGAGAGCTTGAACTTTGCATCGACACGCTCGATTACGAGACGAAAGGCTACAATGGCCGCCAGCATTGCTTCGAGGCGCGCGCCCGAGAGCTGGAGCACCCAGGGCTCCGGACGGCTGGATTCGAACCGTTGCGTCAGCGCGTTCACCGTGGCAAGCGTACTTTCCCTGTCGCTCACGACTGCGGCGCGCGCCCGCACGTGCACGACCGCGTAGTTCCAGGTCGGTACTGCCACGTCCGGTTCCAGATACCAGGATGGTGAAACGTAGGCGTGCGGCCCATGGAACAGCGCGAGCGTGGGGCCCTCGGCGAAGCGTTGCCAGTGCACATTCGCGCGCGCCATATGACCGATCAATACGCCCTGCGTTGCCGCCTCCGCGCGATAGAGCAGCGGCAGGTGGCTGATCTGCGGTTCATCCCGCGTTTGGGTAATGAGCGTCGCAAACGGGTAATCGTGCACAAGTTGCCAAGCGGCGTCGCTGTTCTGCGGGACAAATGCCGGCGGCTGATAAATGCTCATGTGAGAGGCATGGTATAGATCGTCAGCGGCAGCCCCGAATTCTTGTCGAACGTCGCGCCGGCTTCGATGCCGGCGCGGGCGACCGCCTCGGCGGTGGGCAGCCGATCATACAGGCTGTACATCGCGCCTATCGCGAATTCCCGACCGGTTCCGACAGCCCAGAACTGCGTGTATTCGAACACCTCGCGCATGGAATAAACCCCGAAAATCCCGCTGGAGTTGGCGATCACCGCGGTGACCTGGGTCGATTCATATGGGTCGTCGTCTTCTTCCTTGGGATTGAGGAAATGCTGCTCCTTGAGTATGGGATGGAGCTTGCGGAACGTTTCGAAGATCGCCCGCTTGTTCGAGAAGTCCAAATCGCTGTGCTTGGCGAGCAAACTCTCGAACACGAGCTGATGAGCGGCGCTGCCGCAAAGTCCGATATAGGTCCCGCGAAACTACACGATCTTGTCCGACGCGCGATCGAAATGCGCAGGCAACCGCGTGTCGCCGAACGTCGTCAGGGAATCGGCCGCAATGGCGACCTCATTGTTCTTGCGAACGACGACGAGTGTGGTCATGGGCTATTGCTGCAGGAAGGCGCGCCGTGACGTGTGACGCGGCGGATGGATCAGGCGCCGATTATACCGTGGGGCAACATGGCGACCGGCGGAAGTCTGCGCGGATCCCATGCGGAATGCGCCCATTGCCAGAATTCCCGAACTGCGACCGGCTGTGAAGGTGGGTCCCTTTGGTCGAGAAACCGCCACGCCCGGGTCAGTGCGGACACCGGATTGCCGGTGAGTGGGGCGGCGCCGCTTTGCTTGGACAGTTTCATCCCTAGCGCGTCCAGGGCGACGGCATGGTGGAGATACGCCGGCGTCGGATACCCGAGCTGGCGTTGAAGCCAGATCTGCCTGGGTGTCGACGCGAGAAGATCCGCGCCGCGAACGACATGCGTGATGCCCTGCAGCGCATCGTCGACGACGACCGCGAGCTGGTACGCAAACAAACCGTCTGCGCGCCGTATCACGAAGTCGCCGACGTCGCGCATGAGATGCTGTTCATGCCAACCCTGCACCCGGTCCGCAAAACGCAGGTGCCGGGATAAACCCGTTCGCCGCCGATGCCACGCGGCGCGGCTTCGAGCTCGGCGCGCGTGCACGAGCATTCGAAGATCAGGTTTCGATGTGCGAGCTCATCGAGGGCAGCTTGATACAGCGCGCCGCGCGCGCTTTGATGCACGACCGAGCCATCCCATTCGAACCCGTGCGCCTCCAGAGTCGACAGGATATCGTCGGCCGCGTTTGCGCGGCTGCGTGCCGCGTCGACGTCCTCGATGCGAAGAAGCCATTCCCCACCATGCGACTTGGCATCGCACCAGCTTGCGAGCGCTGCGATAAGCGAGCCGAAGTGAAGCGGTCCGGTGGGGGAGGGCGCGAAGCGACCGCGATAGCGTGGCGCCACGGCGGTTACAGAGGCGGGCGCAAAGCGAGCCGCGCGCTCTCGGCGCGAAGGCGGCTTCGAGCTATCTGACGAAGGCAGCAGCGCCCACTTGTTGCGGAAACACCGCTGCGGCGCTTTTCGTTGCGGGACTCCACGCCCAGTTTCTCTGCATAAAGGCTAAAACCGCGCTCGGATATTCGCTGCGACCGAGGCTTCCGTTGTACCTGCCGAGAGCCCGGTAAAGATCGCCTTTCTCCATATCCAGATAATGGCGGAGGATGGTGCAGCCATAGCGCAGATTCGTGCGCAAGGTGAAAAGGTCGTGGCCCTCGTTTCCGATCTGCCGCATCCAGAACGGCATCACTTGCATGTAGCCGCGCGCACCGGCGCCCGACACGGCGTATTTGCGAAAGTTGCTCTCGTGCTGAATAAGCCCCAATACGAGCTGCGGATCGAGACCCGCTCGCGTGGCTTCATATTGCACGCTGATCAGGAAATCCCGGCGCGTCGGCCAATCGGAAATCTTGGACGCAAGTCGCGAGGACATCTCGGCAAGCCAGGCTCCGCCTTCGACGTCGTTTGCGAAGACGAGGTTCGGCGCCGGATAGTCGCTGACCGAGCGGTGCAAGGAGTTTTGAACGTTGGCGGCAAGCGCTTCCTCGACCTGCGCTCCCGCAAGCGCTGTCGCGGCGGGCAGCGAAAGCGATGCCGCGAGCAATGTTCGAACGAAAGTGTTCAGTTTTCTCATTCCATTCTGTTTCAAGTTGAATGCGACAACTTATCGCGCAAATCGACCGCAGCGTCGGATACCGGTATCACCGTCGGCTTCACGTCGCGCCGGTTCTGGTACTCGACTACGCCCTGCTTCAGCCCGCGGTCGCCCACTGTAATACGGTGCGGAATGCCGAGCAACTCGAGATCAGCAAACATCACGCCAGGCCGCTCGCCACGGTCATCGAGAAGGACTTCGGCGCCAAGCGCTTCGAGCTGGTCGTGCAGCCCGTCGGCGACGGCCCGGACCTCGCTGCTGCGGTCATAGCCGATGGGCGCGATGGCGACGGAAAAAGG
>VBCZ01000015.1:19468-25532 GCA_005889025.1 Betaproteobacteria bacterium | reverse complement strand
TACCGCGATCGTCGAAATTTTGCTCGATCGCGGCAGCGACTACGCGAGTGATGCCGATGCCGTAGCAACCCATTTCCAGCAGCTTAGGCTGCCCCTCGGCGTCGAGAAATGTCGCTCCCATCGCTTCCGAATAAACCGTTCCCAGCGCGAATACATGCCCGACTTCGATTCCGCGCACGATTTCCAGATGTCCTTTGCCGTCAGGCGAGCGATCGCCTGCGACGACGTTGCGCAGGTCGGCGACGAGATCGGGCTCGCGGCAGTCGCGTCCGAAGTTGACTCCGCGCAAGTGGAAATCGGCTTCATTCGCGCCGCAGATGAAGTCGCTCATCAACGCGACCGTCCGATCGACGATTAGCGGCATGTCGGGCGAAATGCCGACAGGACCGAGATAGCCTGGCGCGCATCCTGTCGCCGCGACGATCTCGGCATCGCTTGCCCAGCGAAATCCTTTGAGTCCCGCGACCTTTCCTGTCTTGGCTTCGTTCAAGGTGTGATCGCCGCGTAAGAGCAACATGTGGACCCTGCCGCCTGCGTTGAGCATGATGCACTTGACCGTCCGGCCGAGGGGAACATGCAAGAGCTTGGCGACTTCCTCGCATGTCGACATGCCGGGAGTCGCAACTTTTTGCATCGTCTCTGCAGGCACGGCGCGATGCGCGGCCGGCGCAATGGCCTCTGCGAGCTCGAGGTTCGCCGCGTAGTCCGAGCCGGGGCACCAGGCAATCGCGTCCTCGCCGGATTCGGCGAGCACTTGAAATTCATGCGACGCGGACCCGCCGATCTGACCGGTATCGGCGGCAACTGCTCGAAATTGAAGGCCGAGCCGCGTAAATATGCGTGCGTATGCGTCGTACATCGACCGGTACGACTTGAGCATCGCATCCCGGTCGACGTCGAACGAATACGCGTCCTTCATGATGAACTCGCGCGAGCGCATGACGCCGAATCGTGGCCGCACCTCGTCTCTAAACTTGGTCTGGATGTGATAAAGATTGAGCGGCAGCTGCTTGTAGCTGCGGATTTGCTTGCGCGCGATGTCGGTGATGGCTTCTTCGGATGTCGGCTGCACGATGAAATCGCGCTGATGACGGTCCTTCAAGCGAAGCAGCTCGGGCCCGTACTTGTCCCAGCGTCCGGACTCCTGCCACAGCTCCGCCGGCTGCACCACGGGCATCAAAAGCTCGATCGCGCCCGACGCGTTCATTTCGTCGCGCACGACGCTCTCGACCTTGCGCAAGACGCGCAAGCCCAGAGGCATCCAGGTGTAGATCCCCGCAGCGAGCCGCTTGATCATCCCGGCGCGAAGCATGAGCTTGTGGCTCGTTAGCTCCGCCTCGGCCGGTGCTTCCTTGAGGGTGGAGATGAGGAATTTCGAGGCGCGCATGCGAAATGAAGAGGGTGTCCGGCCGGCCCCGAGCAATTTAGCAAACCATTGATTTTACCGTGTTTTTACGATGGATGACAACGGCAACAAGCGCAGCGACGGCCACCGGCCGCGACAACCATCCTAAGAAGCGGACTCAACGGATGACGATCACGGGCACCCGGGAGTGTGTCAATACTTTTTGAGTTTCACTGCCGAGCAGTAGCGCCGAGACTCCGGTCCGACCGTGGGAGGCCATCACGATGGCGTCGGCCTTGTTCTTTTTCGCTGCGCCAAGGATCGCTTCCCAGGGTGCGGAGGAAATCGAGTGCACCGTCGCGAGCTTGACCTGCGACGCTGCTGCTTTCACCTCGACCTGTTTGAAAATCTTTTCGGCTTCTTTGTTGCACAACCGCTCGTATTCGCGCGGCGACACCGGCTCGTATACGACACCTTCCGCATAAGCGGGTAGCGGGTAATCCGGCGAGGCATAAAACGCGGTGAGCTTCGCTCCGAGCGCGCGCGCGAGGCCGATCGCGTGAACAACGGCCCTGCTGGACAGCTTCGAGCCGTCGGTGGCGACGAGAATGTGGCGATACATGGCATGTCCTCGACTTCAGGTGGGGACGATATTATGCGCTGTTGCCTTCCGGCGAGAGCCCGCTCGCGGACCATCGCCGACGGCCTCAAGCGTGCGACAATTTGTCTTTGCCGGAACGCTTGAGCGACCTCACTTGAACCGCGTCTTGCGCACGTGATCGACATTGCCGATCCCCGCGTATTTCCCGAGCGTATCGACGCCGCCCACTCGATCCTGGTCGAGCTTGCGCAAGCGAGTCTCGCTGCGCCGAGCCGCACGCGCGTCGAGGAAATCGATCGCGCCCTCGTTGCCGCGCTGGTAGAACGATTGCGATCGCGAGACGGACGACAGGTCTCGGATCTGATCGCTGCCTCACCCTCGGCCGCTGTTGCGCGGCACCTGTGGCGCCGGCTCATCGAGGCGTGGCGTGAAGCCTCGCGCCCCGGGGCCGAACAAAGCGTCGCGGTGACGCTGTTTGCGCTGCCCCTGGTTATCATTGCGGCGGCCAACGCGGGCGACGGCGCCGACGCGGTCAGCGCCGAGATTGCCGGCGTGCTCGGCGAGACCGAAAAATTGGCAGAAGTCATGCGGCTTGGCGGGGCGCTTGCGGGCAATCAGACGTTTGTCCTGTCGAATGCACTCGCGTCCGCCGATACGATCGACCTCCCGCAGCTGCCGGATTTGCTTCAATGGCAGAGCCTTGGGATGCCCGGTTCGGCGGTGGAGCACGACGTGCCTCCCGCGCCGGTCGCGACGCGTGCGGGCCAGGAGGGTGTCCATCTTCGCTTTGTCATCGGGACCGCTTTGGCCGTGCCTGGGCGGGATCTCCTCGTCGACCGGGACGTCGCCCGCTGGGGGCTTTCCCTGGCGCAGGAACTGGCGCGCCAGCTTGCGGCGCCCGGATTGTCGGTCCTTGCACTGCCCGGCGCGCCGCACACGCCTCTGGGCGCCTTGCAACATGGTCGCGCGGCGCAACGCGAAGTCGGCGCTCAGCTTTTCGCCAGCAACACACTGCGTCGGCTGCGCGGGGCGGTTGGAGAACCTTCGGCGATCGTCAGTGCGCACCGGTGTCCAGCGGCGCCAGGCGGCGGTGAGCTTCGCCTCTCGCTCTCGAGCCCTTTCGATCCGCGCCAGGCCGAGGGATTCCGCTGTCCGCTCTTTCCCACGGACCAGGCGGCGGATGTCGCCGGGCCGTGTGCTCAAAGGCGTCCACGCCGATCGCGACCCGCATACAGGCTTGACGCTGCTGTTCAAACCCGACGCGATGCCGGAAGGCGAGTCGGTACTCATTCATTAGAACCAAGATGGACCATTCAAAAAGCGCCGAGACTGCCGGGAGAGCGGCTCATATCACCCTGCCGGACGCTGCCGCATGCTTGCCCACGCCGGAAGGCAAGCGATCGGTGGCGCTGTTCGAGCATGGCAGCCTGCAAGTGAAGCTGTACGCCCCCCGTGGTGTCGATACCCAGACGCCGCACACGCGCGACGAGATTTACGTCGTCGCCCGCGGCGAAGGGTGGTTTGTCCACGGCGAGCAACGGCACCGCTTCGCAGCGCAGGACGTGCTGTTTGCCGCTGCGGGCGTCGTGCATCGCTTCGAAGGCTTTTCCGAAGACTTTCTGGTGTGGGTCTTCTTCTACGGACCCGAAGGCGGCGAAAGGGACGAGCAAGGAAGCTAATCGCGGCGCCTGACTTTACCGACCCCGCTGATTTGCTGCTCGAGCTTGGGATCTCCCAAGTATTCGACGACACCCGCACCGGAGATGTCTACCCTGAGCAAGCTCATCGCATTGACGATCGCCTTGCCGGCACCGCTCACGCGGATGTCCGCTTTGTCGCTCACCAGCGCACCTGCACGGTACGAGCCCGCGCCCGACAGGTCGACCTGTTGCGTCCCGACCTTGCCGGCGATGTCAGCGCTGATCGCGCCGGAACCGTCGAGCCACAGCCGGCTTGCCTGAAGGTCGCCGATTTTGAGCGAGCTTGCGCCGGCCACGTCGAAGCGCAGATCATCGGCGCGCAGGGTGTCTGCCTTGAATTTGATCGAGCCCGCCGACTCGATGCGATCGATCTTCACGAACTCGATGGTGATCCTGGGCGTCCGGCCGCGGGAGCCGACTTCGAACCAATCCCACCAGTGGCGCTGCTGCGAAATCGTGACGGTCAACGTGCGCTCGCGCACCTCGGTCTTGATCCGGGACAGCATCTGCGCCGGCGCTTCGACAGTCACGCTTTCCCTGCTGCCTTGCTGCAGAGTCACTTCGGCGAGGCCCGAAACGTCGATTCGATTAAAACCCGTGGCGCTGCGTGTCTCGCGTTGGACGTCGGCGACCGCGTGCCGCTTGGTCAGCGCCGTCGCGGCCACCGCGGCCAGCGCGGCCACGACAATGACCGAAAAGACGATGAGGAAGACTTTCACGACAGGCGCATTCCTGATGATCCCACCCCGGTTAGATGCGCAAAGGACGAGCCACGGATTCGACCTCGGCTCGACCGTCCGGCCATCAATGGCCGCGCAGGTCCTGCAGGTAGCGCCGGGCGTTCTCGACGTAGTGGTCGGCGATGGCTCGTAACTGCGTTACCTCACCGTCGTCGAGGCTGCGAACGACTTTGCCCGGGGAGCCGAGGACGAGCGAGCGTTGGGGAATCACCTTGCCTTCGGGGACCAGCGCGTTGGCGCCGATCAGACAATCCCGTCCGATCACCGACCGGTTCAGAAGCACCGCCTTGATGCCGATCAACGATCCCTCGCCGATGGTGCAGCCGTGAAGCATCGCGAGATGCCCGATGCTGACCGAGGGACCTATGTTCAGGGGGATTCCCGCATCGGTATGCAGGATCGATCCGTCCTGAATATTCGATCGCTCGCCGACGGTGATCGTATCGTTATCGCCGCGAATGACGACGTTGAACCACACCGAGACTTCCGCTTCGAGAATGACGCTGCCGATGATGATTGCATTGGGCGCGACGTAGTGGCCGCCTCCGCGGAATACGACGTTGCGGGAGCCGAGGTTGTAGAGCATTGGTGCCTTGCCTCGCAAAGCCGCCATGATACGGCAGCGATCGATCGACCGCGGCTATAATGCCGCCTCGCTTTCGGATCAGGCCGCCGATATGAATCTCGACCGCGTTCCCGCTGGCAAGGATATCCCCAACGACTGCAACGTGATCATCGAAATCCCGATGCGCGGCGAAGCAATCAAGTACGAGGTCGACAAGGAAACCGGTGCCGTGTTCGTCGACCGATTCATGTCGACCTCGATGCACTATCCGTGCAACTACGGCTACATTCCAAACACCCTCTCCGATGATGGCGATCCGTCCGATGTTTTGGTTCTTTCCCCGGTTCCGCTGATCACGGGAGTCGTCGTTCGTTGCCGGCCAATCGGGATGCTGAAAATGGACGATGAAGCAGGGGGCGATGCGAAGATTCTCGCGGTGCCTATCGACCAGCTCTCGAGCCTTTACCGCGCCATCGAGACGCCGCGTGACTTACCCGAGCTGACCACTCGTCAGATCGCGCATTTTTTCGAGCATTACAAGGACCTGGAGCCCGGGAAATGGGTGCGCGTGTCTAACTGGGTGGGTCCGGAAGACGCGAAAAAAGAGATCCTGGCAAGCGTCGCGCGCTTCAATAACGCGCTCGCTCGGTCCACCTGAGGGGACTCTAAAGCCCGCAGGTAAAGAATTCATTCGCACGGGCTGCTGCTTCCGCCAGCGCGGCGGAATGAATTCGGCCCTACAACCTGTCATTGCCCGTCTCTGAGCCTGTAGGTGCGAATTTATTCGCACGGGGTGCTTCTTCCTCCAGCGCGGCCGAATGAATTCGGCCCTACAACCTGTCATTGCCGATCATTTCCGCAAAGCTCAGTCGGTGGCGTCAGAGGGCGTAGCCGCGTTTTCTGTCCGCTCTGGCGAAGGAAGCTTGTGTGGCAAAACCCAGCGCCAGCACGAGTGCGCCCAGCAGCATGGATTCGTAAATCACGGCCGCAATGCGTCGCGGAAGACTCGCCGAAGCGCGAGCCGACGCCATCGCAGGGCTAGCGCGTTACCGGGGCGCTTCCGGCGGCGGGAGCCGTCTTGGTGGCCGGCTGGGAACTTGCGGGTGGCGATGC
>VBCZ01000015.1:16083-19311 GCA_005889025.1 Betaproteobacteria bacterium | reverse complement strand
CACTTTTGTTTGCGCTGGGCGTCCAGCTTGTCCCACTCCGGCGCGAGGGGGGCCAGTATTTGCTTTTCGCCGGCCGAAAGATCAGCCCAGGCAGGCGAGCGAAGCGTGAGCGGACCCGCGCCGGCCGGCACGGCCAACAAGAAGGCAAGCGCGCAGATCAGCACCCACCCGCGAGACCTCAGGGTTCCGGCTGCTTCAGCCAATTCTGGAATCCCCGGTCCAGATATGCCTCTATGGGCAGGTCGGACGTCAGGATGGCTGCATCCATCTCCTCGATATCGTGTACCCGCTGCACGGACTGCCACTGATAGTAGAGCCCGCCACCGACGATCAGCGCAACGCCAAGCCAGATTCGGGCATCGCCTAGAAAGCGCCTGCCACCGCTCAGCGTGCCGCCTGCGCCTGCCAGCGCCAACTCCGACGCGTGCCTGGGATGGGAGACTCGCGACAAAGCTTCCTGGCGCGCGAGCTGGAGCTTGTACGCCGTCCCGGCCCTCAGCTTCGCCGTGCCGTGATCGAGATAACCAGTTATTTTCTTTGAGAAATCGGTTTCATTCATAGCGAGACCCCTTTGGCCTTGAGCGCTTCGGCCAAGGCGTGGACCGCTCGCGAACAATGCGTCTTGACGCTGCCTTGCGAACAGCCCATTGCCGTGGCGGCTTCTGCCACGTCGAGTTCTTCCCAATAACGCAACAGAAACGCTTGACGTTGACGCGCCGGGAGGCGCGCCAGGGCCTGCTCGATGATCGCCACGATTTGCCCTTGCTCCAGCTGTCGGGCGGGGTCTGCCGCGGTGTTCGAGTCGGACCGAGCTGGCAAAGTTTCCAGGAGGTCGAAATCATCGTCTTTGTCGTCCTTTTGGCCAAACGCAGAGAGCAGCGTCGTCCAGGTGGAACGGACTTTCTGGCGCCTGAAATGATCGTGGATGGTGTTCTGCAGAATGCGTTGAAATAGCATCGGCAACTCAGCGAGCGGTTTGGCCGCGTATTTCTCCGTCAGCTTGAGCATCGCGTCCTGCACCACATCCAGCGCGGCATCTTCGTCGCGAACCGCAAACATCGCCTGCTTGAATGCGCGACGTTCGACTTCCGCCAGAAAAGCCGAAAGTTCTTGGTGCGAAGCCAGGGGATATTCCAGGAAGGGGACGGAGTTTGGAGGGGAATTATAAGCACAAGGGGTCGCAAGCCCGATGGGGAGGGGGATTGTGTGCTGCAGCAAAAAGCGTTGACGAAACCGAGTCGAGCGGCTAATGTTTAACGCGTCGGTTGACGTTGAGCCGACGGATGCACTGCAAATACGGTCGTTCGCGTTCCATCCGACGGCGCCACAAGCGCTTGCGGACCCTCCTGGAGAACGCAGCGGTACCGGCTTTCTACCCGATTCGAGCCTTGGTTGGACGCGCATTACCCGGCATCGCGTCCTTGGCAGTTCGCCGCAGATTGCAGAATCCGGCCGCACAAGCGCGCCGGAGGTGAGTACCTATCGAGCCGAGGCGCATATGCAGCTTACGGGCGCAGAGATTGTTATTCGCTGCCTGCAGGAAGAGGGTGTCGAGTATGTTTTCGGCTATCCCGGCGGCGCGGCTCTCAACATCTACGATGAATTGTTCAAGCAGGACAAGGTCAAGCACGTTCTCGTCCGACACGAACAAGGCGCGGTGCATGCCGCGGACGGCTATTCGCGCTCATCGCACAAAGTTGGGGTGGCGCTGGTAACGTCGGGCCCCGGGGTGACCAACGCCGTCACGGGGATCGCCACCGCCTACATGGACTCCGTGCCGCTGGTGATCATCACCGGCCAGGTACCTACGCATGCCATCGGCCAGGATGCCTTCCAGGAATGCGACACCGTCGGCATCACACGACCCTGTGTGAAGCACAACTTCCTGGTGAAGGATGCCAAGGATCTGGCGGTCACGATCAAGAAAGCATTCTACCTTGCCGCGACCGGACGCCCGGGGCCAGTCCTGGTCGACATCCCCAAGGACATCACTCAGGCGCGCGCCGAATTCTCCTATCCGAAGACCGTTTCGCTGCGGTCGTACAACCCTGTGACCAAGGGCCATGCCGGTCAGATCAAGAAAGCCGTGCAGCTTTTACTCGATGCCAAGCGCCCGATGGTCTATGCGGGCGGCGGCGTCATCCTCAATAACGCGTCACCCCAGCTCACACGGCTGGTGCGCCTGCTGGGCTTCCCGTGCACCAACACACTCATGGGGCTTGGCGGCTTCCCGGGGACCGATCCGCAATTCACGGGCATGCTCGGAATGCACGGCACATTCGAATCGAACATGGCAATGCAGAATTGCGATGTTTTGCTCGCGATCGGAGCGCGCTTCGACGACCGTGTAATCGGCAACCCGGCGCACTATTTCCGCAGCGATCGCCGCATCATTCACATCGATATCGACCCGTCATCGATATCGAAGCGCGTCAAGGTCGACGTCCCCATCGTCGGCTATGTCGCGGACGTGATGGACGAAATGCTGAAGATCATCGAATCGTCGAACGTCCGCCCTGACGCGGCCGCGTTGAAGTCATGGTGGGGGGAAATCAAGGAATGGCAGCGCAAGGACTGCCTCAAATACGACAGGAAAAGCAATCTGATCAAGCCCCAATACGTCATCGAAAAACTCTACGAGATCACCAAAGGCGACGCGTTCGTCACCTCCGATGTCGGTCAGCATCAGATGTGGGCCGCGCAATATTACAAGTTCGACAAACCGCGGCGCTGGATCAACTCGGGTGGACTCGGGACGATGGGTTTCGGTCTTCCCGCGGCCATGGGCGTGCAACTGGTCAATCCCGGTGCAACGGTGGCATGTGTCACCGGCGAAGCCTCGATCCAGATGTGCATCCAGGAGCTATCCACCTGCAAGCAGTACCATCTGCCGATCAAAATCGTGAACCTCAACAACCGCTACATGGGAATGGTGCGGCAGTGGCAGGAGTTCTTCTACGGCAATCGCTATGCAGAATCGTACATGGACGCCTTGCCCGACTTCGTCAAGCTGTCCGAGGCGTACGGTCACGTCGGATTGAAAATAGAGAAGCCCAACGATGTCGAGGGCGCGCTCAAGGAAGCCTTCAAGCAGAAGGAGCGTCTGGTGTTTCTCGACTTCATCACCGACCAGGCGGAAAACGTTTTCCCCATGATTCCGGGCGGTAAGGGGCTCACGGAAATGATTCTGGCGGAAGAGCTGTAGCCGCTCCCGCGCCGATGCCATGA
>VBCZ01000015.1:0-16033 GCA_005889025.1 Betaproteobacteria bacterium | reverse complement strand
CAATATCGAGTCGCTCACCGTCGCGCCGACCGAGGACGCAACGATGTCGCGTATGACGATCGTGACCGCCGGCTCGGACGATGTCGTCGAGCAGATCACCAAGCAACTCAACAAGCTGGTCGAGGTCGTGAAGGTGATCGACCTGACCGACGGTAATCACATCGAGCGTGAGCTCATGCTGGTAAAGGTTCGTGCGGCGGGCAAGGATCGCGAGGAAATGAAACGGCTCGCCGATATCTTTCGCGGCAGCATCCTCGACGTTACAGACAAGAGCTATACGATCGAGCTTACCGGAACCGGATCCAAGCTCGATGCGTTCCTGCAGGCGATGGAGCCCGGCATGATTCTGGAGACGGTGCGCACCGGCGCGTCGGGAATCGGCCGCGGCGAGCGCATTCTGAGGGTATGAAGGAAAAGCTACGATGAAAGTCTATTACGACAAGGACGCCGACCTTTCGCTGATCAAGGGCAAGAAGGTCACGATCGTCGGTTACGGCTCGCAAGGCCACGCTCATGCACAGAATCTCAACGACTCCGGCGTCAAGGTCACGGTCGCCTTGCGCAAGTCCGGCGCGTCATGGGACAAGGCCAGGAAGGCGGGGCTCAAGGTGGCGGAAGTCGGCGAAGCGGTGAAGAGCGCCGATTTCGTCATGATGCTCATGCCCGACGAGCACATCGCCGCGGTCTATCGCGACGAAGTCGAGCCGAACATCCGCAAGGGAGCGACGCTTGCATTCGCGCACGGGTTCAATATCCATTACGGTCAGGTGAAGCCGCGCGAGGACATCGACGTGGTGATGATCGCGCCCAAAGCCCCCGGGCATACCGTGCGCTCGACGTACGTGCAGGGTGGCGGAACGCCTATGCTGATCGCCATACATCAGGATCCCAGCCACAAGGCGCGCGATCTTGCGCTTTCGTATGCGGCCGCGATCGGTGGTGCGCGTGCCGGCGTCATCGAGACGTCTTTCAAGGAAGAGACCGAGACCGACCTGTTCGGGGAGCAGGCCGTGCTGTGCGGAGGCTGCGTAGAGCTCGTCAAAGCGGGCTTCGAGACGCTGGTCGATGCCGGTTACGCGCCGGAGATGGCGTATTTCGAATGCCTGCACGAGCTCAAGCTCATCGTCGACCTCATGTACGAAGGCGGCATCGGCAATATGAACTACTCGATATCGAACAACGCCGAATACGGCGAGTACGTCAGCGGCCCCAGGATCATCGGCGATGCGACCAAGAAGGCGATGCGTGAAGCGCTCGAGCGCATCCAGAGCGGCGAGTATGCGCGCGACTTCATTCTCGAAAACCGTGCCGGCGCGCCGACGCTGCTCTCGCGGCGACGGATGACCGCCGAGCATCAAATCGAGCAGGTCGGCGGCAAGCTGCGTGAAATGATGCCGTGGATCAAGAAGAACAAGCTCGTCGATCAGTCGCGAAATTGACTGTATGGTTGGAAGCGCGCGTTTTCCCCGACGTCAGCGCGGCTGGGTCGGCATCATCGTGTTGCTGCTGGCGCTGTTGATTGTCGCGGTCCTTGCTCAGACGGTCCTGAAACAATCCGGATTGCTCGGCGGCTTCGATCAGAGCTCGACAAGCGCCAGGCCGGGCGACGCGGGGCGCGGCCCCGGGGTGATTGCACCCGCCTCGGTCGACGCGACAGCGGCGACACCGACCCCGGCAAACGCGCTCGAGCGTGCCCGAGGAGTCGAAAGCACCGTCCAGAAGCAGGCGCAGGATCTAGGCAAACAAATCGACGACGAGGCAAAATAGCGCCGGTAGGTCGTTTACGCAGGATCGCCAAATCGTGCCAAACTCGGCGCGGCGATCTGGTTGAGCAAATCGCGTTGGTTGGTCTTTTTCGGTGCGTTCCATCGACTCGATGAATGCGAGCGCGTTTAGACTGATGGCCTGCACGTTCCGCGCTTCCAGATGAACGCCGACTATCCCCACCCCATCATCGCCCGTGAAGGATGGCCGTTTCTTGCCATTGCCGCGGCGATCGCGCTGGCGCTGTCGTTTACGTCCTGGTGGCCACTCGCCCTCCTTGCATGGCTTGCGGTGATCTTTATCGGACAATTCTTTCGCGATCCGCCGCGCCCGGTGCCTGCGCAAGAGAACGCCGTATTGTCTCCCGCCGACGGCCGGGTTGTCTCCGTCGAAAAATCGCGCGACCCTTATCTCCAGCGGGACGCGCTCAAGATCAGCGTATTCACGAACGTGTTCAACGTCCATTCTAACCGCAGTCCCGTGGACGGCCTGGTAAAGAGCAAGTGGTATCACGCCGGAAGCTTCGTCAATGCGGCGCTGGACAAGGCATCACTGGAGAACGAGCGCAATGCGCTGCATATAGCGACGCACGATGGCGCGGACGTTACATGCGTCCAGGTGGCTGGCCTTATCGCGCGCCGGATCTTGTGCTATGTCGGCCCGGCAGACGCGCTTGCGCGCGGGCAGAGGTACGGGTTCATCCGTTTCGGCTCGCGCGTCGACGTGTATTTGCCTGCAGGCTCGAGACCGAAGGTGGCGGTCGGCGATGTCGTGCACGCGACGAGCAGCATCATCGCCGAGCTCGCGTAAACATCGCCGCGCGCCGCCGCCCTGCCGTGGCGGGTTATCGCGGACCGCTCGTGCAGGCTGTCCCGTTTGCGAGGCGAGACGCTAGCTGCTAGGCTTTGCGCATGAGCGATTACCAGCAGGAACGTGCGATCGCCAAGAACCGCATCCGCCGCCGCGGCATCTACCTGCTGCCCAACCTGTTTACGACCGCCGCGCTGTTCGCCGGCTTCTATGCCATCGTGCAAGCGATGAACGGGCGCTTCGACCACTCCGCGATCGCGATTTTTGTGGCGATGGTCCTCGACGGTCTGGACGGCCGCGTCGCGCGCCTCACCAAGACGCAGAGCGCATTCGGCGCCGAATACGACAGTCTGTCGGACATGGTTTCGTTCGGCGCGGCACCCGCGCTGGTCGTATACGAATGGGCCCTTCGCAGCATGGGGAAGCTTGGCTGGATCGCGGCATTTGTCTACGTGGCCGGCGCGGCGTTGCGGCTGGCGCGCTTCAACACCATGCTCGAGGTCGCCGACAAGCGATATTTCCAGGGCTTGCCCAGCCCTTCCGCGGCGGCGCTGGTAGCGGGTTTCGTGTGGGTGATCGAAGACTACGCAATCGATCCTGAAACCGTCCGCTGGTACGCATGGTTCGTCACGGTTTTTGCGGGCCTCACCATGGTCAGCAATCTGAAGTACTACAGCTTCAAGACGATCAACTTGCGCCGCAGCGTTCCTTTCCTCGCGGTGTTCCTGATCGTGCTCTTCTTCGGGTTGGTAAGCTATCAGCCCCCCCTCGTCTTATTCGGGGTGTTTGCAGCGTACTCGCTGGCAGGCTATGTCTGGTCTGCGTGGCTTGCGTTTCGACGCCGTCGCGGATGACTGCGCTGGCGCCCGGCAGAGTGCAAGCGATCTAGCGGAAGTGGAGCCAAGCATGCAGGCTCGGTGGTTGCTGCTAACGCTGCTATGCGTGTTGCTGTTGGCAGTCGGGCAGATGCTGTTCAAGTCGGCGGCAGCGCAATGGAGAATCGACGGCTGGTCCTGGACGAGCGTGCGCGGCTTTCTGTCGCCTGCGCTCATCGCCGGGCTCGTCCTTTACGCCGCGACGACGGTGCTGTGGGTCTACATACTCAGGACCGTTCCGCTGACTTTGGCCTATTCCGTGTACGCGCTTGCATTTGTCATCGTTCCGCTGCTTGCTTACTTTTTTTTCGAGGAGCCTCTTACCCTTAAAACGTTCCTGGGCGCCGCCCTGATCGTAGCCGGCGTCATCGTGACGGTACGTTGATGCGAACGGCGTCACTCGACGCGCTGTCGCCGAAGCGGCATTCGTCTCTCGCGTAGTGCGATGCAAAACGGCCTTCGGCTCCCGCCGGTCACCTCGAATTTCGATCTGCAGAAACGCCTCATGCCTTCAGGTCAAAGACGCGACGCGGACGACCCGGCACATCGCTCGATACGAATCAGTCTCGGAATCGAGAAAAGCATTCCGCTTGCCATCATTCCACGATGATGAAGCACGGTGGGATCGCGCGACAAAGGTTGACCTACTTTGAGACCGATCGTTTGGTGGTGTAGCCTCGGTTGGCTTGTCGCTGCATCGCTGGCGGTGCTGCACGCGTGGATGCTGCATCGCTACGCCGTCGATTTTCCTTTCCAGGACGATTTCACGCAGCTCCTCGCGGCGCCTGGCTATTTCCACTACTACCCGACGTGGCGCGAGAAAATCGCGGACTTGTTTTCGCTATCAGTCGAGCACCGGATTGTCACGCTCCGCGTTACCGCCATCGTTCAGACCTGGCTTCCGGGCGGGCTTAATATCCGCGGGCTCATCTATTTCGGCAACTTGCTATGCGTAGCTGTCGGGGTCCTCGTGATCTGGCGCGCCACAACCACCCATCGTGGATGGCTCGCAGTGCTGGCTGCGCTCCTTCTCTTTTCCCCCATCAATGTCACAGCCCAATACTGGGCCACCGGGGTGCTGGCGCACGTTGCGGTGGTTGCCTATGCCTTCGGTGCGCTCTTTTGCCTAACCCGGCGAGGCATCGCGTGGGACATCGCTGCAGCGCTTCTCGCGCTGTGCGCTGCACTGACCGTGGCCAATGGATTGATGGTCTTACCCGTCGGCACGGTTCTCCTGTGGCTCGGCGGACGTCGGCGTGCCGCGACGCTCTGGGGGGTGATGACTGTGGGTCTCTTCGCGACCTATTTCATCGGCTACGAAGCGCCAGCCGGTCGCCCGCCCATGCTCCTCCTCCTGCGACGGCCGTTTCGCCTGTTCGTCCTCTATTTGTCGGCGCTGGGGTCGGTGGGCGAGCGCTTCGATCTGTCGGTGTTGCTCGGCGCGCTGATGGTGGCGGTTTGGGGATGGCTCTTGATCACACGACCCAGCGAAAGAGTCTCCCCCGTGCTGGTCGCGTGGATGGGCTTTCTCGCGCTCTCAGCCGCAGCGATCACCGCCGGACGTGCCCCGCTCGGCGATGAGGCCCTGCTGATTAGCCGCTACCGCGTGTATTCGGAGGTTGCCTTGCTGATTACCATTGTCGCCACGCTACAACGTCTCGGCGCGCGCGGTGCCCGTTGGATTCTGCCTCCCCTATTGGCGTGTGCCGCGCTCTGGTTCTGGCATGGCTGGGAAGCGAATATTCCGGTGGTCGGCGACATTGCGACCATGCAAAGAAACGGACTCGATCATTACTTGTTGAACGGACACGGTGTCTACTATGGGTTTCCCCCACAGGACTTTGGGGACTTTATGCTGCACCGTGCGAAGGAGCTCGGACACTTTTTGCCGGCGTCAAATTCGTCTCCTGCGCCGCAGATGGCTGCGAGCGATGAAGCACCGCATGCTGCGGCGCTGCCCCAGCTGCAGGCTGCCCCGCCCTATGCCGACGCAGACGCAGTCAGCGTGCGCGGCTTCATATTGGCCAATGAGCGACACGCCGCGCTTTGGCTGAAAGGCGAACGACAACAGTATTGGGGGCCGCTGAAGACGCAGCGACTGTTCAGAGCGCTCGACAACAGCGATTGGGTAATTTTTTGGAACACGCTGCCTTTGCGTGGCGTCGTGCCGGGACATTACCGCGTAGGCTACGCGCTTGGCCAGGACCCACGAGCAGAAGTGCAATGGAGCGACGTCTGGCTCGATGTTCGATAGTCGCCAGCTTCGATGCGCTGGGCCGTGGCTTATTATGCCGCGCTTAAGCCTTGCGAGTGGCGAGCCGCTTTCCCGGGCTCCCGGTCCGCTCTCGGTCAATGCAGGGCGGATACGGGACGCGATGGTTGCGTTCTGGTTACTATGGTGCGCTGAGTAAGGATCGGGAGACAGCCGATGACGACCACCGCGACGCTCATCAGCAAGGGTCAGGCCCCATCCCCAAGGAAATCAGCGATAGCCTGGGATGAAGGCCGGCGACCGGATGCCTTCATTTCGGTCGAGCCTTCGTCACCTTGAATTTCGATCTACAGAAACGCCTCATGCCTTCAGACCGAAGC
Source organism: Betaproteobacteria bacterium (assembly GCA_005889025.1). Taxonomy (GTDB): domain Bacteria; phylum Pseudomonadota; class Gammaproteobacteria; order Burkholderiales; family Casimicrobiaceae; genus PALSA-1003. The sequence goes on along the minus strand of VBCZ01000015.1, from coordinate 9,992 downwards.
CTCGGCGCGGACGACCCAGCGCATCGTTCGATACGAATCAGTCGCGTACTGTTGGACGAGGAAAACGCGGCGTCGACAGACGCGCATCGGCGCTGTGCCGTGTGCGATTCGCCGATGCGCAAGACCCGCCATGTCTGGTGCTTTCGCTGTCCGACTTGCGACTTCCTTGCTTCGACGCTTGTGCCGCACATCGCCGACGGCGCTGCCACGGATGCAGTCGATGAGACCCGCCGCCAAGGCGCGCTCATGCGCCTGCGGAAAAGGAACTTCGAGCGGATACTCGACGCGCTCGATCGGCATGCCGGAGCCGGGCGGCGCGAGCTTCTCGAGGTGGGTTGCGCCCACGGCTGGTTTCTGGAGGCAGCCGCGCGGCGCGGGTATTCGGTTCACGGCATCGAGCCGGATGCGCAGAGTGCGGCAGTGGCGATGAGCCGCGGGTACGATGTGAAAGTCGGCTTCTTCCCGGGCGCCTTGGACGACGACCGCGGCTACGACACTATCGTGTTCAACGATGTGTTCGAGCATCTTTCCGACGTGCGTTCAGCAACTGCATTGTGCCGCGCGAAACTGCGGCCAGGTGGATTGCTGTTAATCAATCTGCCCAACAGCAACGGCGCGCTTTTCCGGATCGCCAGCGCAGTGGATCGCCTCGGGATATCCGGACCGTACGAGCGGCTGTGGCAGAAGGGATTTCCTTCCCCTCACCTTTCCTATTTCAATCCCGATGCCTTGACTCGCCTGGTGGTTTCGCACGGGTTTGCGGAAGTCCACCGCGAACGTCTCGCATCGGTCGAAGTGCGCGGCCTGTGGCAGCGCGTACGCTATGATCGCAACGCCGGCATCGCGGGCTCATTGGTCGTTTGGACGGCGGTGACGTTGGCAAATCCGTTGCTTAAAATGCTGCCGGGCGATATCGCGCTGCAGATTTTTCGAGCTTCAGCATGAATCTTCCGGAGCAGGCAATGCACTACCGGGATGTCGCCGTGCTCGCTCCATGTCTCAACGAGGCGGCGACGATTGCGAAAGTGGTCAGCGATTTCGTGCGTGCGCTGCCGGGATGTCGCGTGTACGTCTACGATAATGCGTCCACGGACCGAACTGCCGAGCGAGCGCGGGAAGCAGGGGCGACGGTAAGGTTTGAGCCGGTTCCCGGCAAGGGCGGCGTGTTGCGAAGAATGTTCGCCGAGATCGAGGCGGCGGTCTACGTCATCGTCGACGGAGATTCTACCTACGACGCCGCCCGCGCACCCGAGCTCGTCGCCGCGATTGCGCTGGAAGGCTTCGACATGATGACCGCGGTGCGCGACAACGCGGGCGATGCGCAAGTGTACCGTCGCGGTCATCGCTTCGCTAACCGGATGTTCAACTGGCTGCTCTGGGTGTTCTTCGGTCAACGGCCGAAGGACATGTTTTCCGGGTATCGCGCGCTGTCGCGGCGCTTTGTCAAATCCTTTCCGGCCAGCGCGCACGGCTTCGAAATCGAAACCGAGCTGACGGTCCATGCATTGCAGATGCGGGTTCCGTGCGCAGAGACCGTCACTCGCTACTTTGCGCGACCGCGCGGTTCGGCCAGCAAGCTCAGAAGCTACCGTGACGGCGTTCGCATCCTCGCCTTCATGGTCTTTCTTTTCAGGGACGTGCGCCCGTTTGCGTTCTTCGGAATCATCGGCGTGATCCTTCTCATCGCCGCGTTTGCGTTGGGCTCACCCGTGATCGTCGAATACGAGCGCACCGGGCTGGTTCCCCGGTTGCCGACTGCCGTGCTCGCAACGGGCCTGGTACTGCTTTCGTGGCTATCGATCGTTTGCGGATTTATCTTGGACAGCGTGAGTCGCGGACGCCTCGAAGCCAAGCGCCTCGCCTATCTTGCCGTTTCTGCGCGGTTCATGCCGGCGGTGTCTGACCTGGGGAATGGATCCGTTCCAGCAGACAAAGCTCGAACGGGACAGGCGACACGTTGCTGACGATGGACGCGCAGCCGCCGGGCGTGCGACGCAGGCCGTAATCGTTGAGCGCCTCGCTGCCCGAGCCCGCGGGAGTGGCCAGCGAATACAGGGGCCCGGTGTGTGCGCGCACGATCCGCGTCACTTCGTCCGCGAGCCGATTCTGTCGCCGCGGATTATTGAAGGTGTCGTCGGCGCCGAGAAAGCGGCCGTCGGGCGGGAAGAAGGGCAGCACGAACGCCATCGGCTCATCGGCCAGCAACAAGATCACGGCGTGGGGCGCGACGGGTGGAACCGTGACGACAAAATAGTCCTCGCCGTAATCGATTCGTCCCCAGGCGGGATAGATCGTCGTCAGCATCGCCAGCGCCGCGCCGACCGCCGCGGCGGGGGGCAACCAGCGGCGCGGCACGATCAATCCGAGCACGTAGAGAAGCACCGCGCCCGAGAGCAACTCCAAAGGCATGATGTAGCGATAGATCGCGTGCATGCGCGCCCAGACGACAAACGAAGCGGCCCAAAATACGAGCACCAGGCGCCATTTGCCGGCGGCATCCGCAGTCGCGGCTTGCGGCGGATGGCGATGGCGAGCGCGGCGCACAAGCCAGGCAAGGAGCGCGACGATCAATGCGATGTAGATGAGCGGTAAACGCCAGTCTCGAAAGCGCGCTTCGGTCACGTAGCCAGCCGAGAACCCGAACAGCGGCAACGGAAAGGTGAGCCAGCTCAACAGCGTGCGGGGCCCGAAGCGGGGATCGAATATGCGCGTCGCGTCCCACCAAGGAGAGCGAAAGATATCGTTGAAGTAGGGAAAGAGGGGACTCTCGAAATGCGCATAGAGCGTCCACATCCAGGCACCGGACGATAGAACAAGGCCGGCGATCACCGCGAGGCCGAACGCGATCGCATCGCGCAGTCCGCGCGCAACGATGGGCGGCTGCGCGAGCAGCGCGACACACAGGCCTACCGCGTAGGTCGCGTTGGTCAGTTTGAGGCCGCTGGCGATGCCGGCGATGACACCTGCGATGGCGAGCGCGCGCCAGTGGGCATTCGGGTCTTCACCCCGCTGCAACAATAGCCAGAGCGCGATCATGACCAGCGCCGCTCCCGGCCAGTCGTTCATGGTCGAGCCGAGCAGCGAAACGGGGCCCGAGGCCGTGACACCGATCGCGAGCGCCAGGATGGGATAGCCCCAACGCTGCCCGGCCGGCAGGTCACGGAACAGAAGCAGCAGAATCTTGCCGAGAAAAAAGGCGCCGACCCCCGCGGGCAGCGCCATGACGAACGAAATCAGCCGCGGCGGCCAGTGGGCCGCGACCATCCAGTAGAAGGGCAGGTCGAGCAGGGGGTTGTGAAAAGTCTGCAGGTGCGCCGGCGCAAGATCCCAGCCGAGCCGTCCGTGGACGAACGCCCACGCGTTATAGAAGTGATAGTTTCGCAGGTCCCAGTTCACGTCCTGCCGCAGCAAGAGCACCGAAGCCGCGCCGGCGAGCAGCATTGCAGCAAGAAGGATTCCTGCCTCGAACAGGCATCGCGTTGCGCGTTGGCCACGCGGCAAGCGCAATGATCCGGAGGCAGCAGGCGGCATGGGTCGCGATTATGCCACCCGTCAGGGACCAAGCCGCTCGCCGCCACCCGGTATGTCGATGCGTTGCACGTCGCCGCAAATCCCGCTATAGTGAATCCATGAGCAGCTTGCGCGACATTACTCGTCTTTGCCCGATCGCCATTCTCGGCGGTCTGCTGCTGCTGCGCCCCGCGCGCAGATAAACCAACCCCCCTTTGCAGTATCCGGCTTCGTCAGGCAGCGCCAGGCGGAGAAAGCGTTATCCAAGCTCGCAGGAGCACAGCATGAAAGACCACCTGATCATATTCGACACGACCTTGCGCGACGGCGAGCAGAGTCCCGGCGCGTCGATGACCAATGAAGAAAAAATGCGCATCGCCAAGCAGCTCGAGCGGCTGAAGGTCGACGTTATCGAGGCGGGCTTTCCGGCGTCATCCAACGGCGACTTCGCGGCAGTCAAAGCGATTGCCGCCGCGATCAAGGACAGCACGGTGTGCGGACTCGCACGCGCCAACGAGCAGGACGTGCGCCGCGCCGGCGAAGCGCTGAAGCCTGCAAAGTCGGGCCGGGTGCATACGTTCATCGCGAGCTCACCCATTCACATGAAGATGAAGCTCCGGATGACTCCGGAGCAGGTGCTCGATCAGGCGGTGAAAGCGGTCAGGTGGGCGCGCGAGTACACCGACAACGTCGAGTTTTCGCCCGAAGATGCGGGACGCTCGGAAGTCGATTTCCTTTGCCGCTTGCTGGAAGCGACCATTGCCGCGGGTGCCAACACGATCAACATTCCGGACACCGTCGGCTACACGCTGCCCTGGCAGTTCGGCGATTTGATCAAGAATCTGCGCGAGCGCATTCCCAACGCCGACAAGGCAGTCTGGTCGGTACATTGCCACAACGATCTCGGAATGGCGGTCGCGAACTCGCTCGCATCGGTCATGAATGGCGCACGGCAGGTGGAGTGCACGATAAACGGGCTCGGCGAGCGCGCCGGCAACGCATCGCTGGAAGAGGTCGTGATGGCGGTCAAGACGCGCAAGGATGTGTTTCCATGTACGACGCGCATCGATACCACCCAGATCGTCGCGGCGTCGAAGCTGGTGTCGGGGATCACTGGATTTCCAGTGCAGCCGAACAAGGCGATCGTGGGGGCGAACGCATTTTCACACGAGTCAGGCATCCACCAGGACGGCGTGCTGAAGCACCGCGAGACCTACGAAATCATGCGCGCGGAAGACGTGGGTTGGAATGCGAACAAGCTGGTGCTCGGCAAACTCTCCGGCAGAAACGCATTCAAGAACCGGCTTGGCGAGCTCGGCATCGATCTCGGCAGCGAGGATGCCGTCAATCACGCATTCGCGCGGTTCAAGGAGCTCGCCGACAAGAAAGGCGAGGTGTTCGACGAGGATTTGCACGCGCTCGTGTCCGATGAGCAGATCACGCCCGAGCGCGAGCACTACAAGCTTATCGCGCTGAAAATCGTGTCGGAAACCGGTGAAGTGCCGAGCGCAATGGTGACGTTGGGCACGGGAGATTCAGAGCATAGCGTGCAGACACGCGGCGACGGGCCGATCGACGCGATGTTCCGCGCCATCGAGTTGATGGTGCATTCCAAAGCGCGGATGCTGCTCTATTCCGTCAATGCCATCACCACCGGCACCGACGCTCAGGGCGAAGTCACGGTGCGGCTCGAGCGCGAAGGACGAATCGTCAACGGCCTAGGATCGGACACCGACATTCTGGTTGCCTCCGCCAAGGCCTATATCAATGCGTTGAACAAGCTGCACAGCAAGCAGCAGCGGCTGAATCCGCAGCTTGCGGCGTAACGCAAGATGTGCGGTTTCTCGGGAGCGCTTGCGGGATGCAAATAGGCGAAGCGAACCCGGCCAGCACCACCGGTGACCAGGCGATGCTGCCGGCATCGTTTCGGCTTGGCGACACCGATCTTGCGGTTTGGCCAGATAACCATGCGGCGGCGCCGATATCGGCGTCGCTGATGGCGATCATTACGTTCGCCGACTGGGCGGTCTACCATCCGGCGCTGGTCGAGGCGGCGCTGAAAGCCGAAAAGGACCCTAACCTGGTTGTTCCTCTTTACCGGGGCCTGTGCGGCGTCAAGGTTCGCAAGATTCCCGAATGGAGCTCGCCGGCGGCAGCGCTGATCCATGCCCGGGCGCTGATGCTCGCGCACCGCACGCTGTCCCGGAAACCGGTCTACTCCGACGACAACTGGGGAAGCATTTATCGCGCCGGCGACCACTGCATGCCGCACAGCCATCTCCGCTCGAACGTCAGCATTGTGTACATGCTCGATCCCGGCGATGGTGATCCCGCCGACCCGGTCGCCGCCAAGCTTTGCTTCTCCGATCCGCGCATCGACGCCTGCTGCCCCGACGACCCCGGTCGCGTAACGCGTCTCATGATGCCGGCCATGACGCCGGGAACAATGCTCATATTCGCCAGCGATTATGTGCACAGCGTGAATCCCTATTACGGCAAGCGACCCCGGATCACGCTGTCGTGGAACATCACGCTCGAGCGGCTGCCGGGCCGGCCCGGAGAGGGCTGGACCTGAAATAGCCGGCTGACCGGTGTTTGGCGTTAATCAGCCTCTGGGAAGAGCTGGGTTTTGTTGTGGTGCTGCAACAGCGACCCGTGGCGTTCTGGTTATCGGCTTTGTAGTAAACATCTACTCAAGTTTGTTCTTTCCGGCTTCGTGTCATGTCCTTTCGCCCAGCTCGCCTGCTCTTATTGCTCTTGGCCGCAGGGCAGGTGCGTGTGGACGATCACGTGCCTCGACTGTCCGGCCTCAGTCGGGAGACCGATACGGATGCGGCTGGCGGGCGCTGTGCACAAACTCCATCTGCTATCATTTGCGCAGTGCAGCAATCGAGCGGGCTTGCGTGTCGGATCAGTCGTCGTGGCCAAAGATCGCCGGGCCCCACGATTGCGCGGCCCGGTCCGATGATCCGGTCGGTGATCCGATTTCACCAATGCTATTCGACGGGAGGGTCATGTCTAGTCCGCGTTACGGCAACGGAATCGAAATCACCGGGCGAATCACCCCCGAGTACGCCGAGGTTCTGCCGCCCGACGCGCTTGCCTTTGCCGCAGGGCTTCAGCGCTCGTTCGGCGGCAGACGCAGCGAACTGCTTGCTCGACGCACGGCGCGCCAAGGCGAACTGGACGCCGGCAAATTGCCCGATTTCCTGTCCGAGACACGCGCAGTCAGGGAGGGCTCGTGGACCTGCGCCGCGATTCCCGCCGATATCCTGGATCGACGGGTGGAAATTACCGGCCCCGTCGATCGGAAGATGATCATCAACGCGCTCAATTCCGGCGCGAATGTTTACATGGCGGATTTCGAGGACGCGAACACGCCGAGCTGGGACAACAACCTGCAGGGTCATCTCAACCTGCGTGATGCAATTCGCCGCAGAATCGATTACGTCAGCCCCGAAGGAAAAGCGTACAAGCTCAACGATACGACCGCCACCTTATTCGTGCGTCCACGCGGCTGGCACCTTCCGGAAAAGCACGTCAAGGTCGATGGCGAGTCGATCTCCGGGGGCATCTTCGATTTCGCGCTGTATTGCTTCCATAACGCAAAAGAGCTTCTGGCGCGCCGCACCGGGCCGTACTTCTATCTCCCCAAGCTCGAGAGTTACCTGGAAGCGAGGCTCTGGAACGACATCTTCGTCGCGGCGCAGGAAACTCTCGGCTTGCCGCGTGGGACGATCAAGGCGACCGTGCTGATCGAGACGGTGCTTGCGTCGTTCGAAATGGACGAGATTCTCTACGAGCTACGCGAACATTCGGCGGGACTCAACTGCGGGCGCTGGGACTACATTTTTTCGTGCATCAAGAAGTTTCGCAACAAGCGGGATTTTTGCCTGGCCGATCGCGCGCTGGTCACGATGACGACTCATTTCATGCGCTCGTACGCCGAGCTGTGCATCAAGACCTGCCATCACCGCAATATTCATGCGATGGGCGGGATGGCGGCGCAGATTCCGGTGAAAAACGATGAAAAAGCCAACGCCGAGGCATTCGCCAAAGTCCGCGCCGACAAGGAGCGGGAAGCGACCATAGGCCACGACGGCACCTGGGTCGCGCATCCCGGGATGGTTCAGCTGGCGAAGGACGCCTTTGACCGGCTGATGCCCACACCCAACCAGATCGCGATCAAAAAGCGCGACGACGTGCACGTGACCGCGGCCGATCTGCTTAAGTTCGAGCCGGAGAAGCCGATTACCGAGAACGGACTACGGCTCAACATCAGCGTCGCGATACAGTACGTCGGCGCATGGCTGGCAGGGCAGGGCGCGGTGCCGATCTTCAACCTCATGGAAGATGCCGCAACGGCGGAGATATCGCGCTCGCAGGTCTGGCAATGGATGCGCTCGTCGAAGGGCAAGCTCGATGACGGAAGGAAGATCACCCGCGAAATGGTGTCGGCGATGATCCCGGAGGAGATGGCGAAAATACGCGACATGATGGGCGGCAGCTTCGCGCAGGGGCGCTATGACGAGGCCGCGAAGATCTTCGCTGATCTCGTCAACAATGACACGTTCGTGGAATTTCTTACGTTAAGGGCTTACGAGCGCATCGATTAGGGCCTTAAGAGTTGAATCCGGCAACAGTCGCGGCAACTTGTCGTAGCAGTTGAGGTCCTATGCGATGATTGCCGCCGCCGACGCCGCCGGTCGTGTTTGCGCGGTCACCCTCCGACAGCGCAGGCTTGAGTGTCTCGCTTCCCTGCTCACGACGAATACGATCCGACCGGGTGAGAAATTGGCGCTGCGGGCCCGCATTTCAACAACGCCTGGTTTTCCCGCAACTAAAGCGTCGACTGCCGGCTTGTCCAGCAATTCGCTGTGGGTGGGCGCTTTGGAGAAGATCCGGTCAATCGCCTCATCGGGTACATGACCATGATCTCGGTATGGCCGGCGAACGTATCGACGCCGCACGTAATTGAATAAAACTATCAATTGCATTGAATCAATTAATTGGACGAATCGAGAGGTGCTGCGTAAAGTGGTTTCCGTAATGGGGCCGGTGATTTTTCATCCAGTGGACCGGCCGGGTGAATTCTATCAGGAGAGCGAGATGAATCTCAAGGACACCAAGACGCACGAGAACATAAAAGCGGCTTTTGCGGGCGAATCACAGGCGAACCGTCGCTACCTCTATTTCGCAAACAAGGCGGATGTCGAAGGCCAAAACGATGTCTCCGCGATTTTCCGCTCGACCGCGGAAGGCGAAACCGGCCATGCGCACGGTCACCTCGACTACCTGGCCGAGGTCGGCGATCCGGCAACGGAGCTTCCCATCGGCTCGAGCCGGCTGAACCTGAAAGCCGCGATCGCGGGCGAGACGCACGAATACACCGACATGTATCCCGGCATGGCGAAGGCCGCACGCGGCGAAGGTTTCGAAGAAATTGCCGACTGGTTCGAGACGCTTGCCAAGGCCGAGCGCTCGCACGCCAATCGTTTTCAAAAGGCGCTCGACGCGCTGACGGACTGATCCCCGGCAGCGCTCGAATCGCGCGCCGACGTCAGGAGTCGTGCGCAAGACAGGATCGCGTTTGTCCCGCCGTCTTGTTCGACGTTTCGTTTCCACAAAGAGCAGCGAGTCCAACCGGCCAATCCGCGATGAGCGTACGCGAAGGCAACCTCCAGGCGCCTACTCGACATCCCATCGAGTAAAAAGAGCTCGAGCGGGTGTTCGAGATTTGTCACGGCTGCAGGCGATGCGTCAGTCTGTGCAACGCGTTCCCCACGTTGTTCGACCTCATCGATGAGGGCAAGACCGGGGAGATCGATGGCGTCGCCAAGGCGGATTTCGCAAGGGTGGTCGATCAGTGCTACCTATGCGACATCTGCTACATGACCAAGTGTCCCTACGTTCCGCCCCACCCGTGGAACGTCGACTTCCCTCACTTGATGTTGCAGGCCAAGGCCCAGAAGTTCAAACGCGGCCAGACGTGCTTTCGTGATCGCCTGCTGACGAGTACCGATCGGGTCGGAAAGCTGGCTACGATCCCCGTCATCGTGCAGATGGTCAACAAGGCAAACACGTCGCCTGTCGCCCGCCGGGTCATGCAAAAGACGCTCGGTGTTCACGCGGAGCGGCGGTTGCCGCCTTACGCCCGCAAGCGGTTCACTAAGCTCGCGCCCGAGTCGCCATCGCCGCCGGTGAAAGACGGGCAGCGCACGCCCGGAAAGGTCGCGATTTTTTCCACCTGTTACATCAACTATAACGAACCGGGCATCGGCCTCGATTTACTCGGCATCCTGCGTCATAACGAGATTCCTTACACGGTAGTGGAGCGGGAAGCGTGCTGCGGCATGCCCAAGCTCGAGCTGGGGGATCTGGAGTCGGTGGAAAAGCTCAAGAACGAAAACGCGCCTAGGCTTGCGCGATATGCGAGAGAGGGCTACGCGATCCTGACGGCGGTGCCGTCGTGCACCTTGATG
>VBCZ01000170.1 GCA_005889025.1 Betaproteobacteria bacterium | reverse complement strand
GGAGTCACCGTGCCGCATTCGATAAAGCCAAAGCCGAAGCTCGCCAAACCATCGATATGCAGCGCGTTCTTGTCCAGGCCCGCCGCCAGCCCGACGCGGTTGGGAAACTCCAGTCCCATCACCTTGATCGGTGCAGGGATGGCGTGTTGCGCGAAGAGGCGACTAGCGCCGATCGCGGTCGCGGCATCGAGCCCGGCAAACACGAGTCCGTGCGCGGTCTCGGGATCGAGCTTGAACAGTAGCGGGCGGAACAGCGGATAGAGCATTGCGGATTGCAGAAGGCTGCGGCGGCGGCGGCCGGATGATAACATCGCCGCGATGCGGCGACAGGTCAATTTCAGGCGCGCAATCGCAGCTCGCGCGTCATGGACGGGGGGCTTGGTCTGTGTATGCGCATTCGCGCCGCTTGCGATTGCGCCAGCGCTTGCGCGGTCCGCGGAAATCCAGGCGGGAGAGATCAAGCCGGGCGGCTACGCCGCGCGAGCGGACGTGCGCGGGTTCATCGCCGAGATGGCAAGCGATCATGCCTTCGACGAAGGCGAGTTGCGGCGTCTGTTCGTGAAGGTGCGCTATCAGCCCAAGGTCGTCGCGGCGATGTCGCGTCCCGTGCTTGCGCCGCCGAAGTGGTTCGAGTACGCGCCGCAGTTTCTCAGTGCGGCGCGAATCGACGGCGGTGTTGCGTTCTTGCGCGAGCACGAAGCTGTGCTGCAGCGCGCGGAGCGTGAATTCGGCGTTCCAGCGGAGATCATCGTCGCCATCATCGGCGTGGAGACGTTGTACGGCCGCAATACCGGCTCGTATCGCGTGATCGACGCGCTGACCACGCTGGCGTTCGATTATCCGCGGAGGGCATGGTTCTTTCGCGGCGAGCTCAAGCAGTTCCTGCTGCTCTGCCGCGAGCAGGGGGTCTCGCCGACGGACGTGAAGGGTTCGTACGCCGGGGCGCTGGGACTCCCTCAATTCATGCCGGGGAGCCTGCGCAACTACGCGGTCGACTATGACGCCGACGGGACGATCGACCTCGTGAAAGACCCGGACGACGCGATCGGAAGCGTGGCCAATTTTCTTGCGCGACACGATTGGCAGCCCGGGCAGCCGGTCATTGCAGCGGCGGTCATTGAGCTCGACGCGAAGGACACCGTGTGCCGGGCTCACGCCCGACCCGGCCGGTTTGCTGATGCTGGAGGAAGCAGGCGGGCCGTCATACTGGCTCGTCTTCAACAACTGGTATGTTTTGACGCGGTATAACCGAAGCCGCCTTTACGCGACAGCGGTGTGGGAGCTCGCGCAGGCGATCAAGCGCGCGGCCGGCGCGTGGCATATCGATGAAGCGACACGCCGTTGACGCCACAGGGGCTCAGCGATGGTCACGGATGCAGGGATTCATTCAACACGCCGTAGTCGGCGAACCAGGAGGTCGATATGACGAAGCGGGCCATCGGACCTTTCGAAGTCTCCACTAAGCCCCAGGGCACACCCGGAGTGACCGACGGCGTGCAACTGGGACAAATGTTGCTCGAAAAGCAATTCTTCGGCGATCTCGCCGGAACCGGTCGGGGCGAAATGCCCACCGCCATGACAGCAACGCAGGGCTCGGCGGGCTATGTGGCCATCGAGCGCGTGACCGGTACGCTCCACGGAAGGCAGGGAAGCTCGTGTTTCAGCACAGCGGAACGATGGATCGCGGCAAGCAACACCTCTCCATTACGGTCGTTCCGGATTCGGGTTCCGCCGAGCTTGCAGGCATCACCGGCAACTGCAAGATCGACATCGTCGACGGCAAGCACTTCTACGAATTCGAATATTCCCTTCCGTAGGGCTCCATCCCGAGAATGCAACAATCATGGACTCGGCTATCATGAGCTTGCTAGAAGCAGCCGCGCCGTCCCGAAGGCTCACGCGCCCTTATTCCGTCGTCCGCCGCGGTCCAGTCTCGTCAACGACGATGCGCACCTCTGTTTGGGTTCTGTTTACGCTGACTCTTCTTCCGGGCTGCGAGCGCAGTGCGCAGGAGCCGGATACGCCGCGTGTCGACGTTCGCCCGCCGATGGCAGCAGCTTCGGGCGTCGCTCGCGCCGACGGCGGCAAGAGTCCCCGCGAGTATCGGGTCATCCCGCTGCGGCCGATGTCAGGCGACGTGGAGATTCTCTACGGCGATCCGGAAGTCCCCGGCGAGCCATTTGTCATGCGCATACGGGAATTGCCGGGCACGATCGTGCCGCCGCATTCGCATCCGGTCGACGAGCACATCACCGTCGTGCAAGGCACGTGGTATTTCGGCCGTGGCGAGACGTTCGACGCCCAAGCGCTCGAGGAGCTCTCGCCGGGCAGTTATGCCTTCGCTCCCAAAGGAAGCTCGATGTTCGGCTACGCTCCGGAGGAGGCAATCGTGCAGGTTCATGGCATCGGACCGTTCAATATCCACTGGCATAGCGCATTGAAGACCCTCGACGATGCCGATGCGCCGTCGAGCTTCCATCTCAAAAAGGGCCAGCAAGTCCTGGCTGCGCGCGGGCGCATTGTCCAGGGTTACGCTTCAGGCGAGATCCTCCAATACGAAATCGAGACGCTCGAAGGCGAGCATTTCATGGCCCGCGAGAACGAGCTCCAAGTTCAGTGATGTTCGGTCGCACCCGAGAACGCGTTACTGAGCTTTGCCGAAATGACTGACCGTGGCGTTGTGGGACCGAATTCATTCGGCCGCGCTGGAATGACCGGTCCGTGCGAATGAATTCGCACCTACGGGCCCGGCAAAGCTCAACCCTCACCCCGCGCCCCCTCCCAGTGGAAGAGGGGAGATTCGTGCGGCTTCGCCGATCGATCGGCCGGAAGGGAGCAGAGCATCAACGGACCGTTTCCGTAGGACTTAAGTAAATGAGCAAACAATTTCGCCCCAACATGCTGGTGCTCTTGCTCATACTCGCGGCGCCGCTGGCCGACGTGGGTGCCCAGTCTGCGAAGCCGATCACGGCCCATGACGCATTGCTTCGGACGATGGAGTCGTTGGATAGTGCAGTCTTCGATGCATATAATCGCTGCGACCTGGAAAAGTTCGGCGGCTATTTCTCGCCCGACATCGAGTTCTATCACGATAAGGGCGGAGTAACGCTCGGTCGGCAGAACCTGGTCGAGAGCGTCAAGAAGAACATCTGCGGGAAGGTGCGTCGAGAGCTCGTCGTCGGGACGCTCGAGGTGTATCCGATGGAAGGCTACGGCGCCGTTGCGATGGGAGCGCATCGCTTCTGTCCGGTGGGAACGCAAAAATGCGAAGGCATCGCGAAGTTCATACATCTCTGGCAGAACAAAGACAGTGTGTGGGAGGTGACGCGCGTCATCAGTTACGATCACCGCGCCGCGCCCAACTGAAAGCCTTCGAAAGACCGTGTTCGGCAGTCGTCCAACATTTCGTTGCGGGATGCGCGGAATGACAAAGCATCACGAGATCATGGATCCTCGGTTTATCAGCTTGATTTCCGCGTGCACTGCGGTCGTGGCCTCGTCCTGCAGAGGCCCGCGATGACGCCCCTGCAGACACTTCTCGGCGTCGAGCTGCCGATCATCCAGGCGCCGATGGCGGGAGTGCAAGGCAGCGCCTTGGCGATCGCGGTGTCCAATGCCGGCGGTTTGGGATCGCTGCCGTGCGCGATGCTCGGCGTCGACGCCATTCGCACCGAGGTTGCCGCCATTGCCACTCGCCGCCGGCGCCGAGTGCCGAGCGCGAAGCCGCGTGGCGGGCGGCGCTTTTTCCGTACTACCGCGAGTTCGGACTCGCTATCGACAATATTTCAGTGGGGCCGGGACGCATGCCCTTCAGCTCGGAAACAGCGGACGCTCTGAGCGAATTCAAGCCCGCTGTCGTGAGTTTCCATTTCGGTTTGCCGTCGCCGGAATTGCTTGCGCGCGTCAAAGCCTGGGGCGCGAAGGTACTTTCGTCTGCGACGACTATCGACGAGGCGCGCTGGCTCGAAGCGCATGGGGTCGATGCCATCATCGCTCAGGGCCTCGAAGCGGGAGGACACCGCGGCATCTTTCTATCCGACGACCTCACGACCCAGGTCGGTACCTTTGCGCTTCTGCCGCAGATCGTGCGCACCGTCAACCTTCCGGTGATTGCCGCCGGTGGCATCGCGGACGCAAGAGGCGTCGCGGCGGCGATGGCGCTCGGCGCCGCGGGCGTTCAGATTGGCACCGTTTATCTGCTCTGCCCCGAAGCAACGACGAGCAGAGTGCACCGCGCCGCGCTCAAAAGCGACGCCGCTCGCCACACTGCGCTCACCAACCTCTTTACCGGTCGCCCCGCCCGCGGCATCGTCAACCGTCTGATGAAGGAGTTGGGTCCGATCTCCGCTGCGGCGCCTGCGTTCCCCTTGGCCACTGCCGCAATCGCGCCTTTGCGCAGTCATGCCGAAAGCCGCGGCAGCGGCGATTTCTCGCCCCTGTGGTCGGGACAGAATGCGAGAGGATGCAAAGAGGTGCCGGCGGCCGATCTGACGCGGGAATTGGCCGCCGGCCTGTAGCCTGGGGATATCCTGATGACTTTGATATGACGTGGGGTCTGGAATTTTCGATATTGCCTGGCGAATGTTAAGGGTATCGGGGTTGATTCGCGGTCAAACCAGGAGCTGGACCATGAGACATAGTGTGCTGATGATGGTTAGCCTCCTTTCGGCCGGTGTACTGGCGGTCGAGAGCGGACGATCTGTTGCGTCCGACAACGACGCCAAAGGCATCGTCGCTGCGCTGGACACCGAATATCAACTCGCGGTCAAGAACAACGATGCGGCGACGATGGACCGCATCCTGGCAGACGATTTCGTCCTGGTGACCGGTCGCGGAAAGACCTACGCCAAGGAGGACCTGCTCAAAGACGCGCGCGCCCGCAAGACCACCTACGAGCATCAGGAAGAGCTCGAGCAGACGGTC
>VBCZ01000168.1:18717-24933 GCA_005889025.1 Betaproteobacteria bacterium | reverse complement strand
TGTAGTCGCCGGGCGGGATCGCCAGCGGACGCAACAACTCCATTAACTTGTCTTCACCGGGTACCCTGAGATAGTCGCTTTTGTGCCACGGCAGCAGCATGTGGATAAACGAGCTCACGACGAAGACGATCACTGCTGACAGCACGATGGGCAGCCAAAGCGAATAAAGCGCGGTCATGGTATTTTCCTTCAATGAAACGATGGCTCTAATTGTCGGAGAATAGAGTTTCAGCGGGCGCTCGAACGCTTTTTCAAGTGGCGCGCCTGCGAACCCTGGACCGGCCGAAGCAAAGCATGACCGTGATCACCGCCATTGCAATCACCAAAGGCGAGACAAGCAGCGCGACAAGCCAGCTCCAGCTCCCGTCCGGGTCAAGCGCCCTGACGCAAATGCAAACCGCCAGCATGGAACTGATGGTCGCCGCACAGGCCGCGCTTTTCACGGTGCGAAAGAGAAAATGAGATGCAACGCCGAGAAGCACGGGCAGCAAAAGGAGAACAATGATTGGCTTCATGTGACAAGTTCCTATGACGCTATCACCGCGCTGATGCGGACTCCGGCTGTCGATAGACAAACGCGACGATCGCACCAAGGATCAGCATGAGAATTCCGTCGAACGCGATCTGCTTTATCACGAGTGCGCTTGGCATCGGCTGCACGACGTAGTAGATGATGTATGTAGGCACGATTGTCAGCAGCGCGATCGCCAGGCCGAACCGAAGTCCCTGGGGTAACCACGGCGTGGCTTCGACACCGCGCGAATAGATCCAAACCAATGCGCCGGCGAGGATCACATGGGCAAGTATCAGCAGTGGAAAATACTTTTGTGCGTCGGCTTCAGGCCGGAACAGATTCGTCAGCCTGGCGTACTCGTCATGCAGCAGCACGCCGTGAACCACAAAGCTGCCGCACATCCAGGCGACGAAAATCACGATCCAGGCGATGATTAATTTCTTGTTCATGGCCTCCTCCTCCATTCGAAGATGACTGCTTGAATCTGACCCCGCCCGTTGTAGGTAATTTTACTCTCGCGAGCACTGAAGGGCGCTTGTGATACGCACCAAACGCGCGCCCGCAGGCATCCCGGTTGAACGAAGCGTCGGCGACCTGGGGGCACGCGACCGACTGCAGGCAACGTTACCTATCGGCCGCGCTGTCCGGCGAGCAGGGCAGCACGGCGCTCGAGACTCTCCTTGGGCCAGTACTGGGTGCGCTCGTAGTATTCAGCTACCGCGGGCGTGTTCGGCGGCAGCACGACCCAGGGTTGTTTCGATGAGGTGAAGATGTGAATATCGGGCGGCAGGCGATCGGGCTCCTTGAGCGTTCCCACACGGACAAAGCGCACGGCGTCGCCCGCGCCCGCATAGTTGCTCCACAGAGCGATATGGCATTTCGGACAGCGGGAGATCTTCTGTCCCTTGCCGCTGTTCGAAGGGGTGTTCACCACCTCCGGCTCGCCTTCCAGCAGGATCACGCGGTCCGCCTCGATCAACGCATTCAGCGCGAACGACGCGCCGGTTTCCCGCTGACACCAGCGACAATGACAGCAGTGAACAAACATCGGTTTGCTCGTCATTCGGTAGCGCACGGCACCGCAGGTGCAGGCGCCTTCAAAAGAAGGTGATGGGTCGGCAGCCATTGAGGAGCTCCGGTTGAGTGGTCGAAGAAGGTCAGCGTAGCGCGTCGGCGATTCAGCCTCGATGTCGGTTAGGTCACACGCTTTCCACTCGGGATCGCACCTGATGCGCCCTGGAAAAGAGGATGCGCTGCCGGAAGTGAAATTTCAAGTTGCCGGCGATAGCGACAGGAACGTAGTCGGCGCACTCCGGGCAAGCGCAACCTTTGAAATTCGTCGGTCAGGCAGGCGTGTCGGGATCGTCGCGCCGCCGCTCGTACCAGATGGCGAGCGGTCCATCGCGTTCGCGAAGAACCCGCTTGGAGTTAAGCGCGAACGCGCCCAGGAGACGTACCGTCTCCAGGAACGAGTGGGCGCGCAACTTTCGCCCGGACGTCGTGACCGGGTGGCTAAGAACGACAAACCTGCCTTGTCGCTTCAGGGACCGGCAGAAAGCAAGGTCTTCGGCGCCATAGAGAGTCTCGTCGAAACCGCCGACTGCCTCGAACGATGCGCGGGTGCAGAATAAGAAACAACCGGTGCCAAGGCGAGCAAGACGCAGAAACCAGATAATGGGCGCGGCAAGCGCTCTCGCGTACAGCGGAATGCGGCCGTCATACCGGAACGCGGCGCCACCGCCGATCGCGCCGCCTTGCAGTGCCATGATGGCCGCGCTGACAACGATGTCGTCGACCAGCGTGTCGGCGTCGACAAAGATGAAAACGTCTCCACGAGCCTGGTGTGCCCCTGCATTGCGCGTTGTAGCGATTTGCCGGTTCGACACACGAACGACGTGAGCCCCGTGGCTGATCGCGACAGCCGATGTACGGTCGGATGATGCGTCGTCCACGACGATCACTTCGTAGGGTTCGCCGACGGTTGCGGCGGTGGCGTACACGGCGCGCAGGGTCGAGCCGAGCAGCCGTTCCTCGTTGTATGCCGGAATGATGAACGAAATCACCGTCGATCCACTAATGGCGATGGCCTGAGAAACGACTTACTCGATGCGGCATCAAGGGATGGGGGTTCGTAAGCCGGGGTGGGCAGCAGACCCTTGGATCGTGACGCGTCAGGTAATCGTGACGCCGTTCATACATGCTGTCATCGGTTCCTGAGCCGGCCGACGATCGCCGCCAGCGTGGCGCGCCTTTTGGGCAGCTTACCGGGCATGGGATCGAAATAGCGGCGATGCACGTAGCACCAGCCCCAGGTCTCGCCGCGCTCGAAGGAGGCGATGATCGAGTGACCGGTCGAATTGAAATGGTGAAGCGCGTGCGCATGCTCAGAATCCTCGCAGCATCCGACATGACCACAAGAGAGACAGACACGGAGCTCATTCCACATAGCTCCGAGCGCGATGCACTCCTCGCAGCCGTTCGTCCGCGCCTTGACGGGTTGAATCTCACTGAAATGTTCACAACTTTCGGTCATGTCTCGTATCTCGTCAATTCAAGCGGGTCGGCGCTGCGCCTGCCAAAACATATCGACGTGCCCCCCGGGGCAAGGGATCCAGTCGGAAGGAAGAGCTATGCGTTGCCAACGTTCACCTCCGCTATGAGTGCCAGCTGATTGCCATCCGGATCACGGAATTCGGCCAGCCAGAGCTCCGAAGTCGGCGTGCGATGGACCAGATGCGGACTCGTCGCGAACTGAACTCCCTGGGCTTGGAGCGAGGAGAAGACGGCATGGATATCGGGCACTCGGAAATAGATCGTGGACCCGCGCTGTGCATCCTGTCCCGCAGGCATGACCCCGACCAGCAGGCGAACCGAGCCGCACATGAAGAAAGCCATTTGCGGAGGCGCCGCGAACAAAAATGGAATGCCGAGGACGTCTCGGTAGAACGCTGTGCCACGGTCGAAGTCTTCAACCGGAATCAGTACTTGAGCGACGCTCGCGTTCGATAGGTTCATCGCGGCCTCCGGCAAATAGCTGGTCATTAAAAGTCAATCCACCAAACAAAGCTCACAATCGTTGCGCGCTGTCGCGCAGCGCGATGGCGAAGCATCCGGGTCGAGCGATGGGTGGGCTCAACTGCGCGGCCTGTCGGAGCATTCTCACTGCGGCGGAAAGAACCAAGCACGTCTGATCAGGTTCTCGATAACTTCATAGACTGCGATCATTTCAACCGGATCGGTTCGCAAACCGTGGACCCGCTCAAGATCTACGACTTTGTTGCCCGAGACGATCCGGTCGAGAATTTCCGCCTTTAATTCAGGGATGTTGAATCTTTGCGTGGCGTAGAACTCGGCGAGCTGCCTTTTGCCGGAGATCGCCGGCGCGGCAGATGGCATGCGGAATATCTCCACAACGTCACTGTACGACGCGACGAAACTTTCCAAATCGTGTTCGTTATAGGCCGCGACCTGGCGTTGAACGACATCTACGACTGACAAGAAGGAGTCTCCGCTGAGGGATCTAATGAATCAACCGGCATGGGCGAGCCGTGTGAAGCATACTGCCGAAGCGTCAAGTGTGCGCGCCACGCGGCCCGGAAATCACTGAATCACTTCATCCGAGCCAACAATACCAGCTGGCGGATTTGAAGCCGGGCGCTTTGGCGGTGTTGAGATTTTGATTCCTACCTCCGGGTTGAGTTGAAAGCGAGGGGCAAGACCTTGCGTGTTGCGACTAGAAGTCAATGACGAACGGCGCGATAAGAAGCAGCGCGCCCACGATAGCAAGCCATAGCCAGCTCTGAACAAAATATGGATAGACGCACAGTAAAACACCGGCAATGACCGGCACAAGTTTGGTCTGCCGTCGTCCATAGACAAGGTACGCCATGCCGAACGCACCGGCGATGATACCGAAGAAGAGATTGCTCACGGTGGCATGCGCTCCCACTCCTTACGGTTGGATTGACTCCGGAATCACCGGGAGCCGCGCAGCGTCATCCCGAGGCGGTCGATGAGGCCGCAATCACTGCTGGATGTGGAGCGACGCATCGGAAAATCCTGTCGAACGCCAGCCCCTGTGCACCACGCCCGGGATCGCGGCGCGAGGCTACTTGCGGCCAATGACCAGTAGCACGACACCGGCTGTCAACACTGCGATGCTGGCCCAGCTCGGAATGACGGCCGTCTCCTTTTCGGCGACCGAAAACCTGAACGGTCCGAACTGTCCTTCGTGCGTTTCCTTGGTGTATTCGAAATGACCGTAGAACAGGCCTAGAAGGCCGGCGACCAGAAGTACGATTCCGAGAATTTTCGTGCCACTCATATGTGCTCCCTGGGAAAAATCAATTGATTCGAGCGCACGCTCAAACCTCGACGCAATCTACGCCGGTGGACGGTGAGGATCAAGCGAGCCGACGCGCGTACGCCATCAACCTCCCCTTGGAGCAGCTGCGCGAGGAGAACGCGGAAGAATTGTTCACAAGCGCGGCGCAATCGCTTCGGCGGCTTCTTTCGAGGAAATGACCGGAAAGATCTCAAACTCCACGATGTCGCTCCAATGGTCGGTCCATTCATCGAGAAGCCCGCGATCAGCCGTTTCCATGATTTGAAAACAGACCGCGAGCTTTTCATCGATCCAGCTCGATACGTAGCGCAATCCTTCGGGAGCGAGGCGACCGCGATCGCGGAAGCGCCGATACACGGGGATGGGATCTTTATCCCTGAAGCGTTCGATGATCATGTAGAGCACCGCGGTTCCCTCCGGAATCCGAATTTGTGCTGTCTGACGAACGAAGCTAACCGGTGCCGAGCACACAGCGTCGCCAGCGAGGCGGCGGGTTGAGCGAGCGCTCAGGCTCCTCTTTCCGTGGCGACGCTCACTTTTCCGGTGGCCATTCCGGGTACGATGGTATTCCCTCGTCCCCGGTGAGCCAAGGAACGTCATGCGACCGCCAAATGTGACGTTGGGGGCGAGTCCCCGGGTCTTCGTCAAGCGTCGCGGCACGCAAAATGACATTGGGAGACTTGTCGCGGGATGCGACGATGTGACATCCGCACACTGAACAAAAAAACCGTCGTTTTCCGGGTGACGATTCATAGGCCACTAACTTGTCCTCGCCGCTGAGCCACCGAAAATCTTCACGCGCGACACGCCCCGTCGTGGTGAACGCAGCGGCGTGCGTTTTTCGACACGTGATGCAATGACAATGCCCAAGGTCGTCCAGACGAGAAATTTCGTAAGATACAGTCCCGCAATGACAGCTACCTTTCATTTTCGAGTTCCCATTCAGCACCACGATACTCATGGGCACGCGCGTCTGCTTCCAACGGCGCGTCGACATAGCCGAATGCGACAATTTGCTGCAAGTAGACCGGAAGAAACGCGGCTATCGACCCGGCAGCCTCATATTGGTAGACGTGGCGAAATTCGTGACGCAAGAGACCTGGTTTGGACTCATGACCGCGACAAATGAGAACGGCATAGCCAAGCGTGAGACCGATCGTTCCCGGGCCGAGTAACCCGGATTGAAGTGCCGCTTCGCGTAGTGAAACGTCGGCAGGGAGGGGGAGGCGGTCAACAACGCCGATGCGAATGCTGCCGGGACTCGTGACACCGACCTCGCGTGCGAGCTCCAAGGCGGGCGCTTTAAGCGCAATCCCACGCACAAGCACGATAGCAGCCTGTGCTTCCGCCCACGCGA
>VBCZ01000168.1:17953-18609 GCA_005889025.1 Betaproteobacteria bacterium | reverse complement strand
AAGCTGAACAGTCTTCACCCACCAGCCGGCCTTCGCCCCGCCTGGGAAAAGGTCGGCCGGCAGACGAGCCAGCACGGCGCGGGACATTTCAGCCAGCGTGAGGCCTGGACTTCTGCGAGGTAGCACCTTCAAGAGTGTTCGCCGCATCGCCTGGAAGCTGGCGGCGTCCACGGAGCGGCTCTTTCCGGGTGGTTGACATTCTCCACAACGACACGCACCTTGCTTCCGCTTTTGTCGGAGCGTCGTGCTGGCCGCTGCGCGGCAGGTCGCTTTTTCGCTGTCATTCTCACCTCCTTTGCTTGACTCGACAGGAAAGACAAACGCATAGATGGCGCAAGTCTCCCGAGTCGTTAGAAGAACGAAGCCGACCGGCGGCAAGCGACGGCGCGTGAGCGCCGCCAGCGAGGCGTCCTGATTGAGCAAGACGACAGATGATACAAGCGATGCTCACTAGAATCGTTTCGCGAATATCAAAACACCTACGATGACGAGCAGGAGCGGCCACCATCGGTGCCAGAGCGGACCTAGCTGTGGAATCCAGCCAAGATTCGAAAGCAGCAGAAGCGTGCCCACGACGATCAGGATCAGAGCACCGGTGCGAGATCTGAATAGCATGCATCCCTCTCTTCCATGGGCCCCCGCAGGATACTGCGCTT
>VBCZ01000168.1:0-17896 GCA_005889025.1 Betaproteobacteria bacterium | reverse complement strand
GGAAAACGGTTGGTCGCTGCCACCATCGCGAGCTCCCCTCGTTTAGGGGACGGACGGGCCGCAGGCCCGCCGAGGAGCCTTCGAGTTGAGCATGAGGCTACCCGACTCCTTCGGAGAGGCGAACATCGGCGATCCAGTTGCGCTCTCTGCGCGCAAGACGGGATTTGACATCTTCATTTTCGAAGTCAGCGGCTGCTCTCCGAAGCCACGACGGGTCGACATCCTCCAGCACGTTGACGTTGACAACTGCATATAGATGATTCGCGATTTCGCTGGTAACCAGCGGCACCGCGCCGCAGCGCGCGCAGACGTGAAACGTGGCAGTCCGAGATCCAAAGGCATACTTTGACACGAGTGAAGCGTCACGAATAGCGACCGCCAGCCTGGATTTTGGGTTGGATGTCCAGACGCCCCCGTGCTTGACGCAGAACGAACAACCGCACGCACGCGCCGGAATCTCGGCTGGGTCTTCGTCCCATTCGAGCTCGAAGGCGATATTGCCGCAGTGGCATTTGCCCTTAATGAGCATACGTCTCTCCTGCTCAAGCATGAAGCGCTAGCGATAGTCGACCAGGGCAAGCACCCTAGACGGCGAAAAGCTCGGTCGCAAGCTCGTCGAGCGTGCCGATGTCCTGGAGCGGGAGCGAGACTGCGATGGGCTCGAAGACGTCCATGGTGTGGTGCTGGGCAAGACCGATTGCCTGGCGGTGGAGTGCGAGACCCAGTGCCTGGCGTGGAAAGTTCTTGCTAACCGGCCAGTCGCTGGCGTCCAGAAACGCCCGCAGCAGCGCCTTGTCGCAGTCGAACATGTCGCGGTAGAGCTGGATGATCTCGTAGTGCCGATCGGTCACCATCGCATCGCCCCAGTCGATGATCCCGGTGAGCCGACCGTCGTTGACGAACACGTGGTTGGCGCACAGGGCGCCGTGGACGAAGACACGGTCGAACGACCCGAGCCGTGCGATGTAGCCGTCGATCTGTGCGATCAGATGCGGCGGCAATGAGCTTTGCTCCGCGGCCGCTGCGACGTTCAGGGCCGGCCAGTCCGCGTCAGCCGCAACGCCCGATGGACGCAACGCATGAACGCGCCGTATCTGCCGTCCCAGCTGGACAGCAAGCGAAAGCCGTTGTTCGGCCGACAGTTCGGCACGGCACGATGCCACGCCGGACATGCGGGTGGTGATCAGGTATGGCCATGAGGCAGCGGCATCATCGAACAGCTGGCCCTCGCCCAGCAGCTTGGGTGCGGCGACTCGCGGGTCGGTCGCAGCCAGGCGCTGCGCCCCGCGTTCGGCCGCGTGACTCGCGCGCCATCCTCGGGAGTGGCCGAAGAGCTTGAGCACGATGTCGCCGCAAAGGAAGGTCGGGTGCGTCGCGTTGAGACCGGCCACTGGCTCCCGTCCGGCGTCCAGCAGGTCGTGACGTTCCAGGATCTGGGTGACGTACGGCCACCAGAAGCCGACGTCACCTAGACGCGACACGTGCTCCCGCGTCGACGCGAATGTGAGGGGCATGATCACCGGGCGCACGCACCGGCGCATCGGCCGGCTGTCGCGTGCTTCAGCATTCGGCAGTGGCGTGCACAACTGACGACGAGCGTCCGCGTTGCGCGCGAGGTTTGGACGGCATGGCGTTACCGCAGGAACCGCTGAGCATAACGCTCGCGAGACTTGGCGGCCTCGATTTCCCGATACTTGGGTGGCGCACTTGTCTCCAATGAGTCAAGAAGCTTGCTGGAGACTGCGGTGATTTGTTCAACCGCGGCGAGGAATGCGGCTTCGTTGGCTTTCGATGGCTTGTTGAAACCGCTAACTTTTCGCACGAATTGCAACGATGCCGCACGAATCTCCTCTTCCGTCACCGGAGGTGCGAAGTTGAAGAGGGTCTTGATGTTTCGACACATGTTCGTCGCCTCCATATGGTGGGCGGAACGTAGAGCCGCCAAGAAGCGTTTGGTTCGACTGAAATGCTAGGCGTCATCATTGCTCTCGAAGCTCCACAGGCTGGAAGATGGGGAGACAGTTGACTACCGCTTCGGGGGCGGCACCCAAGCACGAAATATAGCAAGAGCCTGCTGCTCGTCGATAGCAATCGCTTGCACGGAAACGTCGGCAGGGACCCCACTGCGGAAACGGCACGATGCGACTGACGTGGCGACCCGACGGTGTGTGCTTATCTCGGACCTGAGCAAGCTGCTCGGGCGTGAAGCGTTTGGCGAGCCGAACAAGGGAAGGCCAAAGGCGCCGATGAACCAACGTGATTTTTCCACCGATGAGCCGGCACACCAGAACCTGGTCCGAGTCTGTCACTGCCTCAAGGATCGAATAGATGTGACTGCTCCTGGGATGCGCCCACCAGCTGCCCTTGATGTCTTCGCCGACGATAGCTTCCGTAAGGCGAGGCGCAGTACCTCTGGCCGAAGCGAGGACGACACCGTGTTGACGGACGAAAGCCAACGCCTCCTCAGCGAGCCGATACGAAGTGCCACCGACCGAGCGCCAAGGATGAGCGTGAGGTCAGGCACCCTGCACCGCCCGGCGGAAATAAACTACACGCTCCATTTCCTCGAACCCAAGCGCCCGATGAGCTGCATGTGCCGCCAAATTCTCAAGCAGGGAATCAGAGGCCAGCTCGCTGCAACGTTCGGCTAGCGCCCAGCGCTCGACGTCGGCGACCAGTGCGCGCGCGACGCCCTTGCGTCGCGACGCGGGCTCGACGTAGAGGCTTTCAAGGAACACGACTGGCGAGCTGCTCGTTCCGTTGACGTAGTCGATTCGCTTTGACGCTTCCACGAAGCCTATCGCACAGCCCTGCAGTGCGAATGCAAGACACACGTGATGTCCACGCGCCAACACGTCGGCCATTTCGCGTAAATGTTCCGACTCTGACGGGCCGGGCCACAAGCGCGAGCGCAGCGAGAGCCACATCGGATCGCCAGGGGTCGTCGGCGGTGCGATTTGCACGGAGGCCTAACAGACAAAGCGAACCAGCGATGCGGCAGACCAGCCGCAGACCCGCCCCGGAGCGTCCAGGTTGAGCGAGAGGTTAGACATCGCTATTCTTTCATGCGCACAAACGGGCCGATACAGGCGTTCAGGTCTTCCTTGTCGCAGATGACAAACCTCTCGCCGAATTCATGAAAGCGAATGTAGTTTGTCGCCACGTGGCCGATCTCCGACATGTGGCCGGAACAATCTTTTTTGCCGTTGTCCCTGACGATCTTGTCTACCCATTTGTAGAAACCTTTAGGGCTTGGCTGATCCGAGATTTCAACCTCTGATTCGGTCACTTCGTCGGCGCTGTTTACCGAGGTGGTTCCATTTGCTCGAAACCGATAGATTTCGTAACACGATCCATCTGGAGACGTGATCTTCCACGTTCCAATGATTGGGTGATCGGCACGCAGAGATTCCGCGGCCGTAGCGCCCGAAAGCGAGCCGGCGATGAGTATGGCGGCAGCCACCTGAAGTATGCGCATCAATCGAAGCTCTCGTGCGTAGTTGAAAGTGGAAGCGATGGCTAAACGAAGCGAGCTAACCGGTGTCCGGGTTGAGCGAGAGATTAACCGGTTAACCATGGGGCCGCAAAACAAGCCAGAAGCACGCACCGAATAGCCCCCCAGGAAGCTGCCGCCTAACACCTCAACGATGGTATGGCGACCGAGCACAACGCGAGACCAGCATATGCCAAGCGCGGCTAGGCTCGCAAGCGCAACACACCAAAGCTTCAGCGGCCAGAGCAGCAGCACCGCGAAACATTACCGCCACGATCAACAGGCCCGACAACAATAGACCAAGCGACAACCCGGGCCCAGGCAGCTGATAAAACGCAGCAGCGGCGCCCAGGAAAAGAACAATCGCTAGAAAGAGATTGAGCGAGCGACGCTCGGCTCGGGCGGAAGCGTCGATGTGCTGCCAGTGCCCGCGACGGACCTGCCAGAATGAAAAGGCAAGGACAACGCCTGCAATCCCGCAAATCATCGATACGATCGAAACTGCCGACGATGTATTCTCGTGCAACACGAGTGTCGCGACGGCGACAGGAACCACAACAAGGGGATGCCCAAGAATAGACAGGCTACGGGCGATGGCCATTGACGCGGTGCGCATGGTTAACGAACGAAGCCCACCGCGCCCCGCAGGCGCACATGAAGCGCCGCCGGCGAGACGCGCGGGTCGAGCGAGAGGTTAGCCCTCATTGGCTTTGGCCAGTTGCGATGCAATAAACGCTGACCAGACTTGATCAGGCTTCCAGACTGTATGCATCAGACTGAACGCGTCCTCCTCGGCCCAACGCAGACGCAGAACGCGATAGAGTCCGACGAAGGCGGTAACGCGCATGTTTGCGGCGCAATGGATCCATACACGACGGCCGGCGTTGCGATCCATCGCATCAAAGAACGATTGCAAGTCTCGTTCCGTCGGCGCGCCGAACTGAACCGGTATGTGGACATAATCGAGGCCGAGCGCGCTTAGCGATGCGGCCTCGTCGCGCAAAGAGTATCGTGGATCGTTGTGCAGCGCGAGATTGACTACGACGTTGTAGCCGGCGGCCGCGATTGCGCCAAGTTGCTCTTCGGTAGGCTGCCCCGACGTGGCCAGATCCGGCGTGGCCTGACGGAAGTTGTAAACGTCGTGGATGGAGAAGCACGACATGAAGGCTAATGAACCAAGTTAAGCGGCGGGACGACGGACGGTGCGCACCGGCGCAGAGGAGCGTCCGGGCTGAGCGAGAGGATGGGTGTCATGTCAGGCGGCCGCATCGTATCCTCGATCGCTGAACTGCAACAGGCAGAAGCCATGACCGAATGGATCGCTCAGAGTCGCCAGTTGGCCCCAGCTGAAGGATCGAGCCTCCTCCTCGAGCCGTGCTCCAGCCGCAACGGCGCGGTCAACGGCCCTACCAACATCGTCAACTTCAAAGTCGAGAGGCACCGGCGTCCAATGTCGATGATAGTCGCGAACAGACGCGACTTGGCGCGACGGCAGAGTTCCGGCGGGTTTCGCCAATAGATAGATCACCGACGAAGCACCCAGCATCTCCGCAACCGAACCGTCGAAGAGGCGGCGCCCCAGATGGAGACCGATTGCAGCCCGATAGAATTCGATGGCGCGTTCGATATCGTCGACATCGACGTTCACGAGAAGCTGCACCATGCGATTTCGCTTATGACGCCTGACGAATCACGCTCACCGGCGCGACGACGGACAGCATGAAGCGCCGCCGAGGAGCGTCCGTGTTGAGCCAGAGGTCAGGGATTCGTTGCCTTTGCCTCACGCTGGCTTTCCGCACGAATAACGCGATTTCGCCAGCCTGCCAGGCCCGCTGCGTAAGCGACGTAATAACCTGCTAGAAGCCCAAAGATTGCCAGGGTGAGCGGGCTTTGCGCGAACTGCGGAGCGCCGCGCGACGCCGTAGTGTCCAGCGCATATAGCTCGATCAGACGATAGACAATGCGACCGACCAACAGCAGTGAAAGCGCGATTCCGAGATGCGCGTGCGGCGTATAGAAAAGCCCCTGTGGTGTTGATTCGAAATGTGTCCGACGCAAGCCGTAGACGCCCAGCAATGAGCCAAACACCAGGCCGCCCGCCAGCCACAATAGGCGCTCGAAGTGCCAGTGCGTAGCGTACGCGAGCAAAAGAACGATCGTGGGGAAGATGATCAGGGTGACCTACGGACGCACTCGCGACAGCCGCTGGCGGACACTCATTCGTCGAATGCGGACATAGATGCGCCAAATCAGCAGGGGCGCCACTACCAATAGCGTGATGGTCGTCGGATTCAGTGCTTGCATAGCGAGTGGCTGAAAGTGGATGCCTAACGAACCAAGCTAACCGCTACTGAGCGGACCACGCGCAAGCGCCGCCGGCGAGGGGTTCGGGTTGAGCGAGAGCCCAGGCCAGATCGATGGACGCCGCTACTTGGGAAGCTTTGACGCAAGAACGTCGACCTTTTCGATGGATGGAGGCTTCGAAAACAGCTCGGAAGCTCGCGCCATCAACGCTGCCGCAACACGCCCGGAAAGGTGTGCCTGGCGGCCGGCTTCGTTCGGAAACGCGTCGAATATCCCGAACGTCGATGGCCCGAGTTGGAGTGCGAACCAGGCCGTTGTCGCCGGCTCCGCTTCAACGATGGCCAGTCCGTCACGAAGAAACTTTGCGACGTCGGCTTCTTTTCCTGCTTTTGCTTCGAGTCGAACGAAGAGCGCTGCGTTAACCATGACGGACTCCTTCTCGCTGTGTGAAGCTCAATGATAGACGCTAGCGCGGAGCAGGCCCTGACGAACCAAGCTAACCAGCGCCGAGCGGACCGCACGCATCCGAGGTGGGCGAGGCGCTCGGATTGAGCGGGAGCTTAGGGCTCGGATTGACTTGGATTGGCTTGTTCATAGGCAATAAGATTAGCGTCGGGATCCTTCACGACAAACCACCGCGTGCCCCAGTGCGTGGCTTCCGGCTTTACCACAACCTCTGCCACCGATGACAATTCCCGGAACCGCTCATTCAGGTTCTCGACCACAAGATGAATGGTTGGGCGCTGGCCATTGAAACCGTGAGACCAGGAATGATCGTCAGTGGCGTGGCGCTCGGCCAACACAATCTCGACCCCGCCGCCATTGAGCACAGTGCCTCGCGGTTCATTTTCTGCGCCCCAGGTGGCGACCGGACGCCAGCCGAGCGAATCGCGATAAAACGCTACGGCCCGATCGAAGTCCGAAGGGGCAATGAAAAGATGACCGAAGCGATCTTGTGGCATGGCTATCGGCCCCTGCACCCTAACGAATTAGTTGGACTGAACCGCTGGATTCCGAGCGCTGCGGTGCTTGGGATTTGCACGGCGGCCGCAGTGGCACGCGACGGGCGTTGCGCCGCGAATATGTGAGGGATGACCGTGCATAGTGTGTCGTGATGGCCGGTTGGCGCGAAGTCGATCCGGGTTCGACTATGTCAGACAGGCGGGTGCGGGTCAACGGAGGAAGTGCGGACGAGTGCTGCCGCGGCGCAGTATCCGGGTTGAGCGAGAAGTCAGGCGTTGCTGCCAACGGTCAACTCGACGAGTCGAGGCTTGATCGATGTGCCGGAGACTGTAAGCCACCCTACCGATACCGGCAATTTGAAGCGACGAGGGCCGGCACTGCCCGGGTTGACGAATTGAACGCCTTCCCGCAACTCGATGCTTGGCCGATGAGAATGCCCAGCGATGACTGCGTGAAAACCGGCTGCCGCTGGATCAAGATCGAGCGCGCTGACATCGTGGAGCACGTAGATGATCGCGGCACCGACCTCAAGTACTTCTGTTTCGGAAAGGATGATGCCCACGCGCCTTTGTCGTTGTTGCCACGAACCGCGATCACGGGGGCGATCGCAGAGAGTCGCTCGAGGATGCTCGCATCACCGATGTCACCCGCGTGAATAATGTAATCGGCTCCAGCAAGGCTGGTTAATGCCTCGGGCCGAAGGAGACCGTGAGTATCTGAAATCAACCCGACCTTGGATTCAATGCGTGACATAAGCAGTTTCTTCACGTGCCCAAATGTTCGATCTGCGAAGTTATGCTGACCCAAGCATGCTTGCGCCGTTCGTAGACCGAGACAGTAGGCGCGGGAAAACCGGGGTCTGCAAGAGCTCCTGCGGGTACGACGATTCTGTCTCCGAGGCCTTCGATCTGGTAGTGAACGGGCCGACGACGGGGCGCCCGGGTTGAGCGAGAGGTTAGCCGGCATGGCGCTGCATTAAAACTACCAGCGCATAACCCGCTGCCGCCGAACAAAGACCGAAAAACACCGAAGTGACGACTGTAACGTGCCACCACAGTCGGAAATCGGGCTCCGCGGGAAAAACAAACGCGCTGAATGTAACCGTAGCCGGCGATAACAGCGACGCTAGAACGATTGCGCGAACCGCAGGCCATCGCCGGAATCGAAGATAGGCAGCCAACCCGAATGCGAGAAGGAGCGCCGCGATGATTTCCATGAGTGGTGACTAAGACTCGAAAAGAGCCGGGACCGGACCGCGAAGTGCTATGGGAACCAAACAGTAGTGCTGTTTGGCGCTGCGCTCGAATGCACGGTTAGGCGCCACACTCGCCTGCCGGTCTTCCAGCTCGGTCTCCGGGTGCCTGTAAGACATTCCTTTCCGCTTGGCGATCAATCGATAGACAGCAATTAGAATTCCGAATCCCACGTACATCCCCAACAACGCCACAAGCATTAGTTTCGCAATCTCGAAGCTTATTATTCTCATTTGCGACATAAAAATAATCATGCCAACGAGAACAGCAAACGAAACTGCGATGCCAAGAACAACTTTTAGCGTTCTATTTCTTGGCATAGGTTATGCGAGCTCTCTTGAGGACGGCTAAATGAATGAGCCTGACCATGGCGCCTGGTGAACCAAGGTGACTAACGCACACCGGACGGACGCAAACCGCCGAGGCGCGACGGCAGATATATTACGCGTTACGACGACTGCCTAACGAACCAAGCTAGCCGGCGCGACCAACGGCCGCACGCCCGCCGAGAAAGCGCCCGGGTTGGGCGAGCGTAAGGCCTGCCGCGGTTCACTTGGCCGGTGCGAGGGTTGGCCCAGGCAAGGGGATGGGCAGAATGCTCGCAATACGCCACCCCCCCGGAGTCTTCACCAACGTTTGATTCATGAGAAATGGTGCGTCCGACGCCGGTTGGCCCGGCGGCCCAATGTTGAACATGATCGGGACAAATAGCTGCGCGGTCGTGTCGGTTACCAAGACCACCTTCAGGTTCGCAGTGTCGGGGGAAAGCTTCCATGTCCCCTGATACAGCGTTTCGAAGCGCTTCAGGGCTGCGTCACGCCCCCAAATCGGCACACCACGAATTACCCAAAGGAAATTCGGTGAATCCAGCAGCACGTCGCGCAGCGCGGACACATCGTGGGCGTTTTGTGCTGCGACAAAGCGATCAAAGGTGGCTTTCACATCGTCATCGACGGCCGCGAAGGCGTGCCCAATAGACAACATCGATATTGCAGCCAGCGTTACCAGGATTCTTTTCACGTTCTCTTCCACTGCAAGGTGTCGAGTGACGCTTACAAGATCTGCGATAAGACAGCTCAACGAACCAAGCTAACGGGCGCGAGGGCGCGCCGTAATCGTCGGCGAGGCGTCCGTTTGAGCGAGGGGTTTGGTGGCAGTGTGGTCATTTTACGGGCGCTACGTCGGGTACGGGAACTGCCTTCGCTTGCCAATTCGTGAGTGTGATCACCTTAACGTAGGCCGTATTGTCCAACGAGAATTCGAGCCGTTTTTCGGTGGGAGACTCGTCATAATAAGGTCGACGTAACGAATATTTTGAGCATCAAACTGAGTGCGCATCCACGTAACCACGGCACGTTCATCCGGAGGCTGGCGCGGTACCTCGGCCAAGATTTTTTGAATCGCCGCAAAGTGGCTCGGATGATCACGCGCGATGGGTTCGAGTTTGCCAGGGACATCCAAGTCAATCGGCCCGGACGCATACGATTCACAAGCGATGGCGAGAACGGCAGATGCAAGGGCTGTGGCGATGAAGGTTCTGATCACGATGACTCCTTTTGCCTCCTAACGAATCAAGCTACGCGGCGCGCCGAATGGACGGCCGCGGCGCTGCCAGTTGAGTGATGCGCTCCGGCCACAGGTGCGCGATGACACCGGAAAATAGAATTGAGCGCATTCCAACTTCACGCGCGCCGCGTAATTCGTTCGATCCGCCGTCTCCGACGAAGACAGCTTCGGCGGCAGTAATGCCGAGGCGGTGAAGGCACTCCAAAATAGAGCGAGAGGTCTGGCGGCACTCGCTATCCTGGGGTCTCCGCCTCGACGAGCTGGGCCAGCAGCGCCAATGACTGCTGCCATCCGAGATAGCACGCCTCCAGCGGAATGGCCTCGGGTATCCCTTCCTGCACTACGTTTAATTCAGTCCCGCAGGATACCTTCCTGAAGGAGACGGTGACCTGCATCGTTCCAGGCAAGTTGGGCTCATCGAACTTATCCGTGTGGCGAATGCGCTCGTTGGGCAGCAGTTCAAGATACTCACCGCCAAAAGAGTGACTGTTGCCTGTCGTGAAGTTGGTGAACGACATCTTGTACGTTCCGCCGACCTTGGCATCCAAATGGTGGACCTTGCCGGTGAAGCCGTTCGGCGGAAGCCACTTGGCCAATGCGTCAGCGTTCAGGAACGCCCGATAGATTCTTTCTGAGGGTGCGCGGAGCACCCGGTGAAGCCGGACGGTGTTTGTGGGCATGACGAGAGCGCCTTTCGATGTGTGTTGGTTGCTGTCGAACAGGTTGCGACGCCTAACGAACCAAGCTAACCGGCGCCGAGCGGACGGCGCGCAGCGCCGCCGGCGAGGCGTCCGGGTTGAGCGAGAGGTTAGGCCACTGAACCGAAATCGCGATCATCATTCGAGTGGCGCGGCCCAACATGAGCCTCGAGCCGGTCGTAGCCGGCTAGTTGCCGCGAAACCACTCATTGGATGAGCGCGCAAAGAGGCAGCCTAGGGCGACGACTTGCATAATCGTTTGAAGCAGAGACATTACGCCAAATTGCGCCCCCAGTTGACCCAATCCCAGTTGACCCAAGACCCGCCGAGCCCAGAATAGGGCAACCAAGCCAAGCAGGAAAAGTATCAAGAACACGAACCTCGCCCAGTTCTGCCTCGCCCAGATGGCGAACCCGAGCGCGAGCATGATTACCACATACCCCCCCGGAGACCATCGAAACAAGGGGAGACGCATGAACAACACTGTCATCAGGCTGAGTGCGACAGATCCGACAATTAGCCATGTCGCGATGATGACCGTGTGTGGGCGCTCATCTGTAGGCACGACGGCTCCCACCGCTTGTGGATTCCATTGGCGCGGCCTAACGAACCAAGCTAACCGGCGCGCCAGCGAGGCGCGCAATGTAGCGATGATGCGCGCTCACACGATACGCTTAAAGCCACGCCGACGGCGCGTCCGGGTTGAGCGAGAGGTTAGGTGTCAGATTACTTGGCACGTGGAAGCTCCATCGCTACGCTCGATTTCACAAAGCCCAGCTTTTCGTAGAACGATGCCACACCAGGGGGCACGGCGCGTAGCACCCAACCTATTCTCCGGTCTTCGCCAATCACGGCCTTGACCAGCGCCGTTCCAACCCCCTTTCGCCGATGACGCTCCGCAACGACGAGCATCGACAGATAACCATTCGACATGTCATCACAGATTGCTCTGGCGAAACCAATGACTTCTCGGGCCTCGACTGCGACAAACACGCGCTGAGATCTGGAAATGAGTTCACGAAACCGCTCCAACTCGACAAGCCGCTCACCCTCAAACCCATTCTCGATTAAGAGATGCTGCGCGGCTTCAACCTCCGACGCATGAATGGTGCGGACTTCCATCTGAGACCTAGCGAACCAAGCTAATCGGCGCGACGACGGACCGGCCGCAGGCCCGTCGAGGAGCGCCCGGGTTGAGCGAGAGGTTAGGTGGCGCCGCGATAGACTTCACGGCGGTGTCCGACCTTGACCACTTCGACAGTGCGGCTCGCATCATCGATGGCGTAGACAATTCGGAACTGACCTTGGCGGACACGATAGCGCTCCTCTGCTCCAGCAAGCTTTTCGCACCCAGATGGTCGGGGTTCGGAGGCAAGCGCACCAATTCGGTTGACGATGCGTTGGCGATCCTTCTTCTGACCAACTCCCTCGATCTCTTTTGCCGCGGACGGCTTGATCACCAGCCTATATCCGGCCACGTCGCCTTAAGGCACGGACAAAAGACTCGAAGGAAACGCTTCGCTCACCCTTGCGTTGCTCAAAAGCGGCAAAATCTTCAGCATCTTCGGCCAGCGCCACTCTTACGGCTTCATTGACCACGTCAGAAATTGAACGATCGGCAGCCGCGGCCTTCAATCGCAATGCCTGGTGCACGTCGGCGTCGAAATAGACGGTGGCGCGTTTTGAGTTGTCCATTTGCGGAGCGTAACGCTTTGACGTTATAGCGTCAAGACGTCGCTGGTCTTGACGACACCCGACGAACCAAGCGCCGAGCAGACGGCGCGTAAGCTCCGCCGGCGAGGTCGTCCGGGTTGGCCGAGTGGTTAGGTTTCATATCGGTGTCCGGATTCGGGCCAGAACCGGCCATACGCATTTTATGTCGGCGTGCTTCAAACTCGGAGGCCTTCCGGAAAGCCGGGCCGGATTACTCCTCGTACCGGCGATGCCGCCGGCTTCCGAACCCGATTTGCGGCGCAGTCGGCCGCTGACCCGACGCCGTGGTCCGAAGCGGAACGGCGGCGGGAGCGACCGGTCCAACTGCCTTTACGCCAGCGGAGGTCCCATGTCGAAATACATCGACGCTATCGTCATCCCGGTTCCCCGAGCCAACCTCGACACCTACAAACGCATGTCCGCGGAATGGGGCAACGCCCACCTGCGCCACGGTGCTTTGTATTACTCCGACTCGATCAGCGACGACGCTCAGCCGGGCAAGGTCACGTCGTTTCCTCAGGCCGTGCAGCTCAAGGATGGCGAGGTGATCGCGTTGGCGTGGGTCGTGTATCAGAACAAGGAGGACCGGGACCGCATCAGCAAGGCGGTCATGGAGGATCCGCAGCTCAAGGAGTCGATGGACCCCTCGAAGATGCCCTTCGACGGCAAGCGCATGTTCTGGGGTGGCTTCGAGACCATCATCGGGCTCGCGGCCGGCCACTAAGCCGGGTCACGGAGGATCAGCACGCTGACCCTTAACCCGTTTTAGCGAAGTCGTTGATTTGACGCCTAACGAACCAAGCTAACCGGCGCGACGACGGACGGCGCGTAGCGCCGCCGAGGAGCGTCCGGGTTGAGCGAAAGGTTAGGGCACAGTGGGACAGCCATGAGCTTTTACACTAGAGATACCCCAACCCACAAATAAAGCGGACGTTAGCGGTGAAAAGGCCGGCGAACCATGCGCCGGCGCCAAGGACCACGAAGCCCAACGCCCAAACGACCCGAACCAATATTGAGCGGCCAATGTGCGCGGCGAACGGTAGCGCGAGCAGCACGAGTAGAGCCGTACCGCCGCACCAAACGTATAGTTCCAAGCCTCCTTCACAGGCACGGGGAGCAACAAGGAATGCGAGACCGACTACAGCGATCGCGATGGCTGAGGCGCTAATGAAGCCGGCGGTCGCACGATGCACTGTGCCCTAACGAACCAAACTAACGGGCGCCGAGCGGACGGCGCGCAAGCGCCGCCGGCGAGGCGTCCGGGTTGAGCGAGAGGTTGGGTTGCACGGACATTAGCGAACCTTGCTTAGGCGCGCAGCGATGCGCGTTTGCCAACCCGGGCCAGTGGCCTTCCAGCGCTCGATAACATCGACTGGGAGGCGAATGGAAATTAGCTTTCGCGGATTGGTAGAGCGCGGTCGTCCACCTTTCTTCACGACCGCGCGCGACAAAGCTTCTTCCGTAAGTTCAGGTAGCTCTTCGTATTCGCGCGGACGAATGGAATGCGTATCGACCTTGGCAAGGTCAGATTTCAAAGTACGGCGCAAGACGGACTTTCTCACGATGATTGGACTTTCGGCATTCTGAAAACATGGCGCGTAGCGCCTCTCGGCGTATAGCCAATCACCACCAAGCGGTCCGAAAGCAGGGCGTAACAGATGATGCCGGGCTCGCCGTAATCTTTGCGCGTGTCATGCATATGCTATTGATGGCATGTCAAACCTGAGGATCGTCTGCGGCCTAACGAACCAAGCTGACCGGCGCGACGACGGACGGGCCGCAGGCCCGCCGAGGAGCGTCCGCGTTGAGCGAGAGGTTAGGCCGCTCATTCATTTTGGACGTAGACCGAAGCCACCGAGAGGCTCGGTTTCGAATCGTTCCACCGAAGCCTGCAATGAGCGGCTTGCGCTTCGCAATAGCTTGCTGCACGGCTGGGAGATTTAGCGAGGCACGATGACTCGTTGACGAGTCCCAGACCTCCGTGACCCACAAAGCATCGGGGTCGATCAGATCCGCGGCGACAATGTAACTCAGGCAACCGGGCATTGCGGAAGTAGCTTGGATCAACAGTGAAGCTAAGGCATCGCGCTGACCGGGAACCGCGCGAATCTTTCCGATAAGGCCATACATTAAGCGTTGCTCCTGATTTGAGCTGTCCGTTGATTGACAGGCAATCAGCGGGGCGGCTAGTAGCGCCGAAATAATGGTGCGGCGGGTGTACAACACGCAAGCGGCCTAACGTGCGCGTTCAGCGGCGCGCCGCTTGCCGCGCGTCCGCTGCAACGGTGGGTTGGGCGTCGCCTCCCCAGCGAGAGGAGGCAATGTTGCCTGCGAGTTGATTGCACCATCTCGAACGTTTCTAGCTCTCGCTAGCGCCAAGTCATCGACAAACGCGAAACTCGTTTACTTCGCCGGAAGCCGCAGGGTCGCAAGGTCGGTTCCCACAATCGTATTTCCGGTGAAACCGCCCGCCTCGACCGTTTTGCGGTAATCCGCTTGCGTCAACGGACCGCCCGGAACCTTCCATTGGTTGTGTATCACTGCTCCGAGCGATGGGCCAAGATGTGTGAGCATTAGGTGCTTCGCTCCCACGCGCTGTGCCATGGCGCCGAGATCGGAGGCCAGGCTTTGGCGATAAAAGGATCGCGGCGGAAAACCGCTGCCCTGGTCCGGCCCCATAACGGGGTGGAACGCTGAGTGCACGATGATGTCTACCCCCTTCGCCAATTTCTCCACTTGCTCCGATGTCGAGGAAGCTCGTGGCGGCACGAGCACATCGTTGCCTGCATCACCGCCGATCACCACACTTCCAGCTGGCGTGTCTACGCGATAGGACGCATGGCCTGCAGTATGAGTAGACCGGATCGCGCTTACTTTTACGTCACCGGAGGACCAGACGACCTGCGGCTCATCCTTCGGATCGAACGTGATCACATTGATCAAATCGACTGGGCCGCCCGCGAGACGCGCGTTGTCCTCGGAGCGGCGCTCGGCGATCTCGCCGGACTGGAGGAATGCATCCGCAACATGCATCACAAATTTTCGGCAGCTGTTGGTGTGTCCCAGAACAGATGTTGCATCTGAACTGCAGACGATGTCGATCTTTGGCCCCTTGAAGTACCAGCGCAGCATCATGACGTCGGCAAAGCCCTCCGTGTGATCTCCATGCATGTGCGTAAAGAAGATCGCATTGAGCTGTACCGGACTCACATCGATCTGTGACAAGCGCATGTTTGTGCCACGTCCGGCGTCGAACTGGAGTTTCATGGCCGCGCAATCGTTGCTGTCGTCGCCGTAACGCACAAGCGTTCCAGCGCCAGCCTGACCGTTGAAAACCGACGGACCACTCTGCGTGCCTGTCAACGTGACCATAAGACATGGAGCGGCTTCCGCCATCGGTACAAAGGGTGCCAACCACACACCGACGACGAACGCTATCGCGATAGAGAAACGCTTCATATTCACCTCCTATGCTCGACACTCTCTAGCGTACGTTGCCGTGCCGTGACGCCCAACGAACCAAGCTAACCGGCGCCGAGCGGACGGCGCGCAGGCGCCGCCGAGGAGCGTCCGCGTTGAGCGAGAGGTTAGGGGTCACGCGGCGCATGCTCAGCACACAACCCCGCCGGTAATGCGTTGGCTCGCGATGTCGATGGCGAACCAACATTGAAACTGCCTGCCAGTAGCGGAGCGCGTGCATCGCATTTGGCCAATGGATTTGGTGAGAGCACCACCCCCGCGGCAAACGTCTGGTTTGGCTCGGACCTTCATGCTGTTGTACAGATCCTGGGCCGACATGCCAGAAAGAGCGAAATATATATGCGTGTTTTGAACTTCAGTAGCTGGCGGATCAACAATTGTTTGACCTGCAATGTTATAGGAACCGGTAAGCAACTTGTCTTCCCAAGCGGCCAATGGCAACGACTGACCTCTAACGAACCAAGCTAGCCGGCCGCGAGCGGACGGCGCGTGAGCGCCGCAGGCGAGCGGGAATCTTCGCCCGATTTTGTTGACACCGGGGATCTAAGCCAGCCGTTGCTCATACGTCGTCGGCGACAAGTAGTTTAGCGATGAGTGCAGTCTATCGCGGTTGTAGAAAGGCAGGTAGCGACGCAGAACGCCGACCACCTCTTGATCCTGGTCGAAACGGTTGCCGTGAAACGCTTCGGCCTTCATTGAGTGGAAGAATGACTCGACGAAAGCATTGTCGGTTACCCTGCCGGGACGGTCACTGTCCTCAAGCGCGGCCTAACGAACCAAGCTAACCGGCGCGACGACGGACGGGCCGCAGGCCCGCCGAGGAGCGTCCGGGTTGAGCGAGAGGTTAGGCCTCGTCACTATGCTGCTCCGTGGCGGGATAGTGGGACCTCCAACGCAAGACCGAGGTTGCTTGCTTCGCGAACCAGTTCGGCGGAAAGGTATCGAACTGAGCTGCGACATCCCGCCATTCGATCGCAAAGTCTAAAACGCCATCTGCGCTAGGTTCATTCATCATTAGCCTTATCTCTGCCGCTTGGGAACGGAGGAAGGCGATTGCGTCATTGATCTGTCCCGTGAAGTCGTCAAAGTCGGAGGCGCTGACGTCGAAATGTGCGGTTCCACGTTCCACGCGATACGGTTTAATCGACACTTGCGACAAGCAATCGTCCAAGCGCGGCGCGGAGATTCGCAAGACGCAACTCATAGCGAGGCATAACGAATCAAGGTAACCGCGACCACCAAGGCGCGAAGCGCCACCGGTGTGCGTCCGTGTTGACCGCGTGGTTAGGCCTCTTCACGTGTGTGCCTCGCGCCAAACCATCAGTGCCAGGCCACCGGCAATGAGAAAGCCTAATGCACTCCACCATACTGGGATGACAAACCCGACGACTGTTATTTCCCAGCCAGCGAAGAGCCGAAGCAAGTGAACGACCGCAATTAGCGCTAGGAAAACAACCGCGACTGTAGTGAAAGGCTTCACGGCAGCGCTCCTATTCAGCGATGAAGTGTGTGGTTCTAATACTGCTATGACGCCTAACGAACCACGCTAACCGGCGCGACGACGGACGGCGCGTAGCGCCGCCGAGGAGCGTCCGGGTTGAGCGAAAGGTTAGGCGGCTCATTGTTCATCGACTGCGCCCATCGACTGGAACGCGCTTGAGCGTTGTAAGTTCCACACCCTCAAGGCAACGCACGTTAACTGCGGCCATAGCGGCACCAGCCGGCCCTATACCCGTCCCGAATGGTGCACAGCCACAGGTGGGGCAGAAGTGATGATTGATGACATGCTTGTTGAACTTGTAGGTGGACATGCTGTCTTCGGACGATTTGAGGCGCAGCTGGGCGCGCGGAACGAACCAAAGGAGATACCCTTTGCGACTGCAATGCGAACAATTGCACTCTTTGACTTCCGAGAACTCGCCTTCAACTTCAAACGAAATGCAACTTCAAACGAAATGCGACCGCAATGGCAGCTTCCTGAATACATGTCGACTACTCCAGAGGAGGGCCTGCTAAGGAGTCCATAGCGCAAGGTACTTGAAGCCGCCTAACGAACCAAGCTAACCGGCGCGACGACGGACGGGTCGCAGGCCCGCCGAGGAGCGTCCGCGTTGAGCAAGAAGTTAGGGCTTAGGGGCCTCATGTTCTCGCTGTCGCTTCAACTCGCTGGACCGAACGATGACATACGCCACAAGAGCGACCAAGAAGAAGACCAACAACATCCAGGCAATGCCATGCAATGTCTCGATCACAGTTCGATATAACTCGAGAATCCAGCGATCTGTAGTGAGTTCGACAATTCTTGCGTCTTTATCACCCCGCGGCGTAATGTACTTTTCCAGATCGTAGATGCGGACACCGGCAGAAACACCAACGACGAGGATTGCGAAGGTCAAGTACCGAGACCAAGCAGAACTAATCTCGTC
>VBCZ01000167.1 GCA_005889025.1 Betaproteobacteria bacterium | reverse complement strand
CCGATGGTCGCCGCAGGCTGAGAACATTTTCGGATGGCGCGGGGAAGAAGTGCTCGGAATGCCGATCACCGGCAGCCAACTCACGCATGAGGGCGACCGGCCGGCGGTGGTCGAGATCATCGACAAGTTGATGGCGGGCGAGGAGCCGCGCGCCATTGGTATCAATCGCAACTACCGCAAGGACGGCCAAACGATATGGTGCGAGTGGTACCACTCGTGCCTGCTCGACGAGCAGGGCAGCATCGTTTCCATACTGTCTTTCGTGCAGGATGTTTCGACGCGTATCCAGGCCGAGGAGCGCCTTCAATATCTGGCGACACGCGACGCGCTCACCGGTCTTCCCAATCGTCTGCTGCTGCAGGAGAGGGTCGGACAGGCGATCGCGCAGGCGAAGCGCAGCGGCCGCCGCGTCGGCGTGCTGTTCATCGACCTCGACCGCTTCAAGAATGTCAACGACACGCTGGGCCATCGCATCGGCGACGAGCTTTTGAAAGGCGTTACTTCCGCGCTTTCGGCAACGCTCCGCGAGACCGACCTGCTGGCGCGCCTGGGCGGCGACGAATTCATGGTCATCGTCGACGATTTCGACGATCCGGCCATGCTGAGCCGTGTCGCGCAAAAGCTGCAAGCGGCCATTTCGCAACCTTTCCGGATCGAGGACCACAACATCTATGTCACCTCGTCGATAGGCATTTCGGTCTATCCCGACGACAGCGACGATTCCGAGAGCCTGCTCAAGCACGCCGACGTGGCGATGTACCGCTCCAAGGAGCTTGGGCGCAACACCTACCAGTTCTTCGACGTCGACCTCGCTGCCCGAAGAATGAAGCAGCACACCCTGGAAAGCGCGCTTCGCAACGCGGTGCAAAATAACGGACTCGAGGTCCATTATCAGCCGGTCGTGCGTATGAGCGACCGCGCCATCATCGGTGCCGAAGCTCTCCTGCGCTGGCACGACGAAGAGCACGGCGACGTCGCGCCGCAGGTGTTCATACCGCTGGCCGAGGAATCGGGCCTGATCCATGTCCTCGGCGACTGGGTGCTGCGCACCGCCGCCGAGCAGTGTGTCGCCTGGAGGAAAGCCGGCCTCCCGCTGACGGTGTCGGTCAATCTGTCGGGCCGGCAGTTCTATCGCGACGACCTCGCCGAGCGCATTTCACAGATCGTGCGCGAGGCCGCCTGCGAGCCGTCCTGGATCGAGCTCGAAGTGACCGAATCGAGCCTTTTGCACGATCTGGACTCGATCAAGAAGGTTCTCGAGCATCTGCGCCAGCAGGGCTTCTCGGTAGCGATCGACGATTTCGGTACGGGCTATTCGAGTCTTTCGCACCTCAAGCACTTCCCCATCGACACCCTCAAGATCGATATTTCGTTCATCGCCGACCTCGAGACCGACCCGGGCGACGCAGCGATCACCGAGGCCATTATTGCGCTGGCCAAAGGTCTGAGTTTGCGGGTGATCGCCGAGGGTGTCGGCACGCTCGCACAATTCGAGTTTCTGGACGCGCGCGGCTGTCACTGCTTCCAGGGGTTCTGGGTCAGCCCGGCGTTGGCGCCGCGCGCGTTCGCCGAATTCATCAAGTCGCGCCGCTAGGCGCAGGCGCGCATTGCGCGGCGCGTTCAGCCGTTCGTGGTGGGCTAGCCTGTCCTGAGCTTGCTGAACGAAACCATGAACGCTCGGCGGACCGGCCCGTTCGACGCTGCTCCGGGCGGGCTTCGACAAGCTCCGGCCGAACGGACTTTATCAATTACTTGCGGAACACCGCGCTAGCGCTTTTTGACGGCGTCTGATTCCAGCCACGCCAGCAAAGGTTGAGCCACGGTCATCCAGCCGCGCTCGAGCATGAGCATGTGAGCGAGCCCATCGACGATGAGCGGCTTGACGCCATAGAACGACGCCGTCGCGTTGACGTCGGATGGAATGGATATGCGATCGTTCTTGGCGCCCAGGACGAACAGCGGTGCCGGCGCGGCGGGCCTGCCGCCATGCAGGCGCATGGTCAGATCCATCAACGCTCGCGGCGATTCCACCGTCAGGTGGGCCACAGCCTCGGCGAGGATGGCCTGCTCGACGTTATCGCTGAAATACATGGGACGCAGCGCGGCGAGGATATCGCCGGCGAGATGCGGTGCATCGAGCCGCTGCATGTTCACCATATATTCCGGCTGCCAGATGAGCAGCCGGCTGGCAACCGGTCCGATTCCCCCGGGAGGGATGGGCGCGAGCAGCGCCGCGGCGCGGATCGGACGTGTCGTCAGCATGCGCTCGATAACCGCGGCGCCCATCGAGTGGCCGATCAATACCGGCGGAGCGGCAAGCGTGCCGGCGACATGCTCCACGTCGGCGACGTAGTCGTCGAGGCCCGCGACAAAAAGCGATTCGCGGCCGCCGCTCGCTCCGTGGCCGCGAAGACTGACCGCATACGAAGGGTAACCTTGCGAGGCGAACCAGGGCAGAAAGTAAGGCTCCCAGCACCAGGCATCGCAGTAGCCGCCGTGAACGAACAGCAGGGATGGCTTCGATGTTGTTTTCGCGGGCTGTCGCGAGCGAACTTCGATCCTGCTTTCGGGTGGGAGCATCGGAACGATCGCGGTGACGGCGTGTTAAAATTGTTAGCACCGCTCCCGCAATCGGTTCGCTCACGCCGCGGAAGCAGCGCGCATTTTACATGAGCCGGTTCTCCTCCCGCGTCCCCGTGGTCTCTGCGATACCCGCGTCGGCGTACGACATCGATTGCCGGCGCTGTCCTCGGCTGGCTTCTTTTGTCGATGACGTACACGAAGCGAATCCGGAATATTTCTGCCGGCCCGTTCCGCCGTTCGGCGACGCGGCGGCGAGGCTGGTCATCGTCGGGCTCGCTCCCGGCATGCATGGGGCGAACGCCAGCGGCCGCCCCTTCACGGGCGACTTCGCGGGAATCCTGCTCTACGCCACGTTGCACAAATTCGGTTTCGGGACCCGACCGCAATCGCTCTCGGCGGACGACGGGCTGCGGCTTGTCGGCGCTCGCATCACCAACGCCGTGAAATGCCTGCCGCCCGGCAACAAGCCGTTACCTGCGGAGATCCGCTCATGCAACGCGTATCTCGCGGCGGAGCTGTCGGCGCTCCCCGAAGGTGCGGCGCTCCTTGCATTGGGTCGAATCGCGCACGACGCGGCGCTGCTCGCGCTCTGCCTCGCGGCGCGCGCATTTCCCTTCGCGCACGGCGCGAAGCACGACGTCGGTCGCGGTGTCGCTGTGTTCGACTGCTACCACTGCAGCCGCTACAACACCAACACCGGCCGGCTTACAACCGCGATGTTCGAAGCCGTGTTCGCCGAGATCACTCGCCATCTCGGTGCTCCCGCGAGCTGCGCGGCCTGAACGCATCGAAGCGATGGCGACAAAATCTGACACCGAAGCTCGCGCCACCGGGTTCGACTCGCGCGAGCTGCTCGCGTCGCTGCCTAACAGGGCGGGCGTCTATCGCATGATCGACGCGGCCGGGGCGACGCTCTACGTCGGCAAGGCGCGCGACCTCAAGAAACGCGTGTCGAGCTACTTTCAAAAGACCGACCATCATCCGCGAACAGCGATGATGATTGCGCACATCGCCAATGTCGAGACGACCGTAACGCGTTCCGAAGGTGAAGCGTTGTTGCTCGAGAACAATCTGATCAAGGCGCACCAGCCCCGTTACAACGTTGTGTTCCGCGACGACAAGAGCTATCCGTATGTGTGCTTCACGGGCGAGCCCTTCTCGCAATTGCGCTTTCACCGGGGAAAGCTCGACAAGGCGCATCGCTATTTCGGGCCGTTCCCCAGCGCGGGCGCGGTGCGCGAGGGCATGGCGCTGCTGCAAAAAGTCTTTCAGCTTCGCACGTGCGAGAACAGCGTGTTCGCCAACCGATCGCGCCCGTGCATGCTCTATCAGATCCAGCGCTGCACGGGGCCGTGCGTCGGTTTGGTCACCGAGGCCGAGTATCAGGAGGACGTCAAGAACGCGACGCTCTTCGTCCAGGGCAAGACCAACGAGGTGCTCACCCTGCTTCAGCTCCAGATGGAGGAGGCGGCCGCGGCGTTTGCGTTCGAGCGCGCGGCGCGGTTGCGCGACAAGATCACCCGGCTGCAGCAACTGCAATCGCGCCAGTTCGTGGAAAGCGCCACCGCAGGTGACATCGACGTTGTCGCGACTGTCGTCGACCAGGGCCTGACCGCAGTCAATGTGGTGATGGTGCGAGGCGGACGGCATGTCGGCGACCGGACCTTTTTTCCGCAGCACGCGGAGCACGCCACGCTGGAAGAAGTCGTGCTGGCATTTCTGAGTCAGCACTACGTCGATCGACCGGCGCCACCCACCATCATCGCGCCCGATGG
Organism: Betaproteobacteria bacterium; assembly: GCA_005889025.1. Taxonomy (GTDB): domain Bacteria; phylum Pseudomonadota; class Gammaproteobacteria; order Burkholderiales; family Casimicrobiaceae; genus PALSA-1003. The sequence continues at coordinate 3,293 of VBCZ01000167.1, read as the reverse complement.
CGGAGAGGACCCGGTGCTCGCGCAAGTGCTGAGCGAGCAATCGGGACACAAGGTGCAGATCGTATCCAATCCTGGCGGTGAGCGGCGTGTTTGGGTGACCATGGCGGTGCAGAACGCGACGCTGGCGATCGGTCAGAAGCTCGCGCAAAAAGCGACGCAGGATGAGCGTCTGAGCGCGTTGCAGGAGGCGCTGAGCTTGCCTTCCTCCGCGCAACGCATCGAATGCTTCGACGTCAGCCACACCATGGGCGAGGCTGCGGTTGCCAGCTGCGTGATCTTTGATCGGCTCGCGATGCAGACTGGGGAATATCGCCGCTTCAATGTCAAACCGCCGGTCGGCGGCGACGACTATGCAGCGATGCGCGAAGCGCTGTCACGCCGCGCGGCGCGCATTGTCTCGGGCGAATATGCCGCGCCGGATTTGCTGGCGATCGACGGCGGGAAGGGACAGGTTGGCGTCGCTTCGGAAGTTCTGGCCGAGCAGGGGCTGCACACGACCAAGCTCATCGGCATTGCGAAAGGACCGGAGCGCAAGCCCGGCCTCGAAGAAATCTGGTTTCCCGATCGCGAATACCCGCTGGTGCTGCCGTCCGATCATCCGGGCCTGCACCTGCTGCAACAGATACGCGACGAGGCGCATCGATTTGCACGTCGACACTGCAGGAAATCGGCGGGATCGGCGCGACGCGGCGAAAGGCGCTCCTCGCGCATTTCGGCGGGCTGAAAGGCGTCAAGGCGGCGAGCATCGAGGATCTGGCGCGCGTGCCGGGAATTAGCCGCGCGCTCGCCGAGCGGATTTTTTCCGAGCTTCACTGACTCGAACGACGTCGCGCCGCTCGCGCGGATGCCCGCGACGACAGGGGTAGAATGGCGGCTTTCGCGCACAGCGGTGCGCGATCGCGCCATGATCTTCAACCTTCCCACCGCGCTCACCTGGCTACGGATCGTGCTGATTCCGGTGTTTGTCGGCGTGTTCTATCTGCCTGCATCCTGGTTGTCGATGCCGGGCAAGAACTGGCTGGCGATGACCGTATTCGCGCTGGCGGCGATCACGGACTGGGCGGATGGATATCTCGCGCGCAAATGGGGTCAGACGTCGGCGTTCGGCGCGTTTTTGGATCCGGTCGCCGACAAGCTGATGGTTGTCTCGGCGTTGATCGTGCTGGTTTGGCTGGATCGCGCCGATGCATTCCTCGCGATCGTCATCATCGGCCGTGAGATCGCCATTTCCGCGCTGCGCGAGTGGATGGCGAAGGTGGGACAGGCGAAAAGCGTCGCGGTGGCCTTCAACGGCAAGCTGAAGACCGTGTTCCAGATGATCGCCATTGGGAACAATAGCGCTGTGGGTCGCCGCGATACTCACGCTGTGGTCGATGTTCCATTATCTGCAGCTTGCCGCGCCGCACGTCAAGGACATCGACGCGGTCCGCCCGCCATCGGAGTAGCGGCGTGCATCGATTCGCATGCGATTCAGGTTTGACCCCAATTGGTCGCGAACGCTATAATTTAAGGCTGTTCCCCGATAGCTCAGTTGGTAGAGCGACGGACTGTTAATCCGCAGGTCCCAGGTTCGAGCCCTGGTCGGGGAGCCACAGATCTTGATTTCCGCGATAGCGTTCACTAACATCGAAAAAAAAGTGCAGCCAAACTGTAGCAAGTTTCGAGCAAGATGGCGTCCGAGCGGCGCCGTTTTTCTTTTCGGTACAGGAAGTTAACAAATGCGAAGCGCGGATTTCTAGTCCGTGGGTCTACCACGCTACGCGAATGCGGGAGCCACTGTTGGCGTCCATGCGTCGGGTCGGATGCAATGGTCATTCCCGATCCGCACGCTGGCTGCCCACCCTGAGTTGAACCTTGGTAGAATTATTACTCGGTATTACTCAAGAGGCGGTCCATGGCGGTATCCGTCACGAGCAAGGGTCAGGTCACTATCCCGAAACGGGTCCGGGACGCCTTGGGCATAACTCCAGGTAGCAAGGTCGAGTTCGACGTCGCGGGCGGTGGCGCTCGGCTCAAGCTGGTCAAGCGCCATGCCTCTTCACGCATCGAGGAAGGGGCGGCCATTCTGAATTACAAGGGTCCTCGGATTCCGGTGGACCAAATGCATGGTGGACTGGCGATGAAGAAGGCAGCGAAGCGTGCGCGCCGTTGACACGAACATCCTTGCGCGGTTTTACCTCCGCGACGATGCGGCGCAGGGACATATTGCCGCCAGCGTGCTTTCAGCCGGCGACGTCTTTGTTCCGAAGACCGTTGTCCTGGAGCTCGAATGGGTGCTGCGGTATGTGGCGGACCAGCCGGAAGACAAGGTAATCGAGTGCCTGGCGCATCTGATCGCGCTGCCGGGGATCACCGTCGAAGATCGCGACGAAATCGACGCAGCGTTGAGCCACTGCCGGAAGGGGATCGACTTTGCCGATGCGCTGCACCTCGCGGCGAACAAAGCGTGCACCGAGTTGCTGACCTTCGACGACCGAGGTTATGCGCGTCGGGCAAGAAAGCTTCGCCTCAAACCGCCGGTCCGGGTGCCACACAGCTAGGGCATCGTTCCGTAGTAGTCACCGAGCGCATTGACGTCGGCGTCCGACAAGCGTTTCGCAATGGCCTGCATGATCCCATCGCCATCGTTCTTGCGTTCGCCCGTGCGAAATGCGTCGAGTTGAGCAGCGGTGTACGCAGCGGGTTGCGCGAGCTCCGGCAGGATCGGGCCGCCGCCGGTGATGTTGTCGCCGTGGCAGTCGACGCAAGCCGGAATTGCGAGCGCGTTGTCTCCGTATCGCGCGAGCAGCCGGCCGCGTTCGAGATGGATTTTGGCGCGGGCATCTTCAATGAAGGCATCCGCTTGCGCGACACCGTAATCGGCGGTGTAGTCCCAGCGCTCCGATCTTGAGCAGCCGCCGGATTGCGCATCCGTCGCTACCGCGCAACGCCGCGGCGCGCTCCGCTGCAATAAGTATGCCCTTGGGGGCCAGCTACGCCCCACTAACTCGACGACGCGACCAGCGTTTGCGTGCCGATCCATCGCTCCTTGTCATGCAGGACAATCGGGGTTGCAATTGCGGCGGCCTCGACGCAAAGCATTCGCAAATATCCGTCTGCCGGCATGTCCGGCAACGTTGCGGCCTTCGCCCTCCCGGGATTCCAGACAACCAGATCGCGGAAACCCGCCGACCGGATGATCAACGAGCGATGGACGTCGCGGACATGCACCGTCTCTGGAGCATCGATATAGATTCGATCGATTTCGTTTTCGAATGTCAGAACAGCCGCAGCATCGGTCACCGATTTGTCTC